>WAOJ01000062.1 GCA_015521275.1 Desulfurococcales archaeon
GCATGAACGTTAGTGGCATAATCCATGTCGTAGAGAATAAGCACTTCAACATAGGCATAATTCTCGATGTGGGCAACCCGACGTATTATGGCATAGTGGAGGTTAATACCGAACTTCCAGACCCCAAGCCCCTCAGAGGTCCCTCCTATCTCTCCGCCATAGCTGCCGAAGCAGCCCAAATACTCGTTGATACTTACAAGAAGCTCCAAGTGAAGAGCGACGAGTTAAACCCCTCCTTGACCCTAGACAACACCGAGATAACCCCAAAGGAAATGTGTAAAGTGGAGGACATAACCAAGGAGCCCGGGCCTATAGAGCTCAAGACCATAAGGAGAGGGATAGAAATGGTCTGTTCCTCACCCATATATGTTGACTTGGAGGACATAATGGAGGACTTGAAGATAATGGCTTCTGCAGCTGCTAGGGGAACATCTAACGTCTTAAAACCCATTTGTTATTCTGATCCTTTCACACTCGTGATAGCTGAGAGCAGCATAGGCTTGACTGTAATAGCTATGGGTTCTGAGGAGGGAGCTTTAACTTCTGGATTCGGTTTCTAGGGGGGATAGTAATGGAAGTACTGAAGGTCCTCATGGAGGACGCCGGCTGTGAAAGACTGGACGAAGAATGCCTAAAGAACTTGTTCAAATTGGTCGAAGAGAACAAGTATCCCAAGCTTGACGAAGAAGAAAAGAACGAATTAGACAACGAACTCTCTGACCAGCTAACTAAGCACAGGTTTACCAACCCTTCCTTAGCAGAACAAGCTAGGAAGCTCGGCCTCACCAAGACGGCTAACGCCTTAAGCGGTGCAGAGTTCACGGAGGTCAAGAAGCCAACTTTAGAGGAAGAGCTTGGCGCAATGAAAGAGGAGAGGGTCGCTCCCATCAAGGAGGTCGCTCCCAGCCAGAGGGTAGTTGTCGTATCCAAAGGCGGTAAAGGTAGCTTAATCTTGTCTTCCATAGCATTAATAGTGTCGTTGTTCACCGTAGCTGCGATATTCGGCTTCATAAGGGTGCCTAATTTAACATTAGCTAAAGAGAAGGACTTGCTAAACCTACAGAGCCAGATAATGAGTCTTCAGACCAATTATATTATCTTAAAAAATGAACTCATAAAGGTGTCAAGCTTAACTAAGACAGAGATAAGCTTGTTAAAGTTGAAGCTCAAAGCCTTAAATAATACCATATCTATGCTCCAAAGCGATCTAATGCATAAGATTGAAGAATTAAAGACAAGCATAGGGAAACTAGACCAAAGGCTCAAGGCGCAAGAGGAGCTGAGCTTGGAACTAGCCTCTAAGGTAGGCAACTTGGAGCAGAACGAAAAGGAGTTGAGAAAGGAGCTAATAACCTTACAGTACGAGATAAAGAACGAGACCAAGTCCTTCAAGGAACAGATAAAGACGCTGGAAGGCAAGCTAGACGAGCTCTACTCAAAGCTGGAAAGCGTGAATAGGGAACTAGAGGCTCTAAATGCTACCACAAACACCAAGATAGAAAGCATAATGAAGAAGTATGAAGAAGAGATAGCCAAGCTTCAAAACGAACTGTTAGCGCTCAAGACAAAGATAGATATGTTTGAGGCTAAATTAGAAAAGATTAAGGTCGTAAATAAATACATAAGCATATTAGAGGACAAGATAAAGGAGCTTAGTATGAAACTGGCTCAGATAAACAAGATAAACACAGAGTTAAAGTACTTGAAAGAAGAGGTCGCAAGCCTCAACGCTACCATAAATAAGCTCCCGAAGACTTTGAATAAGATAAACGTGAAGCAGAAGGAGCTATCGCTAAAAGTAGCCGAACTAGAGAGTCAGCTCAACGGACTCAGCGAGGAGATCAAGAACATAAATTACAAGTTAGAGAATATTAAGAAAGACGTGAGGAAAGAGGTCATAAAGCTCCTCGAGTCGCCGCAAGTGTTCAACATAATATACAACGCACTGTTGAATAAGTACCATCTAGATCAGAAGATAGCCAAGCTCGTGCTCTTAAACAACACAGCGTTCCGCATAGCCGTAGAGAACATAGCTACGTCTGTGTGCTTAAAGATGATGCAAGGAAACTTCAGAGGATTGGTGGTCACGGGCTGAGGCTCGGCGACCGTGGGAGTCATCATCCCTCAGAGCCCTATCGGTTCCTCATCGCCTTGAGGAAACCCTAAAAACCTCCTTCCCATCTTAGGATCTGGCGAATGCCATGGCTCAGAAGACTACTATAAGCGTGATTAAGGCTGACATAGGCTCCTTAGCCGGTCACCACACCGTTCACCCTGACTGTATGGCCGCTGCTTCTAGGGTCTTGGCCGAAGGCAAGAAGAAGGGCATTATAAACGACTTCTACGTAACCCACGTAGGAGACGACCTAGTCCTCATAATGACCCACACCAAGGGAGAAGACAACCCAGAGGTCCACGGCTTGGCTTGGGAGGCCTTCAAGAAGGCAGCTGAGGTTGCCAAGGAACTAGGCCTCTATGCAGCCGGACAAGACTTGCTCAGCGACGCCTTCTCTGGGAACGTGAGGGGCTTGGGACCGGCTGCCGCGGAAATGGAGATAGAGGAGAGGCCCAGCGAGCCTATAGTGATCTTTGCTGCCGATAAGACCGAGCCCGGAGCCTTCAACTTACCCCTCTTTAGGATCTTCGCTGACCCCTTCAACACCGCCGGCCTAGTAATAGACCCCAGGCTACACATGGGCTTCACCTTTGAGGTTGTGGACGTCTTCGAGGACAAGGGAGTTCATCTAAATACCCCCGAGGAGATGTACGACTTGTTGGCATTGATCGGAACTCCCTCCAGGTACGTCATAAGGAGGGTGTACCGCAAGGACGACGGCAGGATTGCTGCTGTGGTCTCCGTGGAGAGGCTCAACTTGATAGCAGGAAAGTACGTGGGTAAGGATGACCCGGTAATGATAGTGAGGGCCCAGAGCGGCTTCCCGGCGCTGGGAGAGGTCCTAGAGCCCTTCACCTTCCCACACCTAGTCGCCGGCTGGATGAGGGGCTCCCACAACGGCCCTCTAATGCCCGTGCCGGTTAGGGATGCTAGGCCCACCAGGTTCGACGGGCCTCCTAGGGTAATTGCCTTGGGCTTCCAAGTGAAGAACGCCAAGTTAGTGGGCCCCAGCGACCTCTTCGACGACCCGGCCTTCGACGAGGCGAGGAGGACCGCCAACAAGGTGGCGGACTACATGAGGAGGCATGGCCCGTTCATGCCCCACAGGCTGGACCCGAGCGAGATGGAGTACACCACCTTGCCACAAGTATTGGAGAAGCTCAAGGACCGCTTCAAGCCGGTAAAGGACTTACCCAAGCCAAAGATAAGGCACAGCGAGATGTTAAGCGGAGAGGAGGTACACGACTGATTTTTCTTACCCCTTCCGGGTGTTCCCGCTTTGGAAATATACCTAGTGGTTGGGAAGGGGGGCGTTGGTAAGACCACCCTCTCTGCCGCTCTAGCCTTAAGCATGGAGCCCCCTCTCTTGGCTTTCTCTTTAGATCCGTTACCGAACTTGTGCTCCGCCGTGGGGATTGAGTGCTCCTTTAAGCC
>WAOJ01000063.1 GCA_015521275.1 Desulfurococcales archaeon
CCTCTGCTCCGTCTTAGCCTACAAGCTGGTCATAGCGATAATAGCGGCCCTGGGCAACAACTGGCTCAAGAACGCATTTGCTGTAGAAATATCGAAGAGGGCTTCGGAATACTTGAAAGGAGAGGACAGCTTAAAGCTAACCGCTTCCATACTCAAGAGCTTGGGCTACGAGGCCGAGGTGCTCAAGAAGCCTTTAGAAGTTCCCTACATGATGAAAAGGGGAATATTGATAAACGACGTTTATCCGGTAAGGATGCCCTTGACCTCCTATGTCCCATTAGCCTCTAGGTTCTTGAGCGATCCCTCTTGGAAGGTCGTAAACAAAGCCTTGTTGAAGGGTTTCGTTTACTTGAAAGCCCAAGACTTCGTGAGGCTCGGAGAAGAAGCGATAAGGAGGAAGGTGTTAAGTGATATCGAGGAGCTGGGAAAGGTTCCTCCCGAGGCTTTGCCGGGGAAGCTGAAGGAACTTTACGAAGAGGCCAAGAGGCTCTTGGAGAAGAGGGCCTCCAAGGCTCCTAGCATAAAGGGCTTCAAGGGCTTGGTCGTGGAGGCATTACCACCTTGCATTAAGGCTATATACAATAGAGCTCTTCAAGGTGAGAACCTATCTCACCAAGAGAGGTTTACCTTGGCGACTTTCTTGCTTAACATAGGTCTCGATGTAGAGGAAGTATTGGAAATATTTGCGAATATGCCCGATTACAACGAGAAAATAGCCAGATACCAAGTGGAGCACTTGGCCGGGCTCAGGGGCTCGAGGAAAAAGTACTCCCCTCCCTCGTGCAAGACCTTGGTCTCTTGGAACTTGTGCCCTGGGAAGGAGGAATGCCAGAGGAATCACCCTATTAGCGAGTACTACCGTAGGCTTAGGCGGATATTCAAGAAGAAGGGTGAGCGCCGTGCACAGGATGGGAAGGATAATACTAGAGGGGCTAGAGAGGTGGGCCTCAAAGGAGGGGGCGGACAAGGAGTGGAGGGTCCAGCTGGCCCTGGCGAGGCTAGAAGCTTTCGCAACGGAGCTGGCAGCGAGGGTTGATGCCTATTACTTACCAACGCGCAAGGACGTGTTAACTTTCGTCTTGAACAACGTCTCGAACTTCGACAAAATAGTTGACAAGCTGAAGGTGCTCTCTCCCGTACCAATAGTCTGGAAGGAGTCCACCGGCGAGACTCCCTTGGAAGCGTTGAACTCCAACACCTACACCTCTCCTCCGGACTCGCCGGCTATGGCAATAATGATAGAGCTTAGGCCCTTGGTCCAGAGGAAGAGCTACTCGTCCTTTGTAATGTATCACGATAAGCTGAGCACCGTATTGAAGCTAGCCCTGGGCTTTGGTGCAATTGGGAGCACGATTAGGGACGGTATGGCAATACTCTTTGCTGATACCTCGAACGGCAAGGAACTGATAGCCCACATAGTGGAGTGGCTCCCCGAGGCGAGGGTGGGAGTGGGGATAGCTAGGAAGCCTAGGACAGCCATGAGGAATGCCGTTAAGGCCTTAGAAGGGATAGGGGCCCAGAGGAGGGTAAATTTCGTAACTGAGTCCTAGAAAAGGGCCCCTCGAATTCCACGAGGGCAGTAAATGCACAAAGTGGTGAAGGTAGTTTTGAAGGGATATAGGGAATGGACTGAGGAAATTGGAGACGATAGGGAGTGGAAGATCCAAAGGGTTCAGAGCGAGCTTGAGAAGAGGGCAACCGAAATAGCGGCCGAGCGCGGAGCCTTCTACTTACCTACCAGAAAGGACGTCTTGGTATTCATTGCAAACAATACTGATGTCGAAGATTGGCTCAAGCCCTTGGAAGGCCTTTCCCCCGTTCCTTTGGAAGTGCTCGTAGGCTGCGGTAAGACCCCTTTGGAAGCCCTCCTCAAGGCCGAGCCCTGCTCCCAGCAATCCGAGATAGCTGCAATACACTTCGACATAAACTTCATAAGCAAGAAGGACCATTACTTAGGCTACGTAGAAGCGATGGAAATGACCTCATCCCTCTTACACACTGCTTTAGGCTTTAAGTCGATAGGAGGATACTTGGGAGGAGATAATGCAGTATTCTTCAGTGATCCATTGGTGGCAAAGGAGTTCGCTGAGACCATGTCTAGCATTTACGATGTAAAGGTAGGAATAGGCGTGGCCTTGAAGCCTAGGAAGGCCTTAGAGCTCGCTGCAAGGGCTTTAAGGAATTTGAGGAAGGAGCGCTCGAAGAGGGTTGAGGAGCTTAAGGGCTAAGTACGCCTTGTTGGGCGAAGAGCTTTACTTGGCTGAGGACGTGGAAATAGTTATTGAAGGTGGGAAAGTAGTTGACGTTTACGAGACCTCGAAGCATACTCAAAACGTGTTGGTAATGCCATCCTTGATAAACGCTCACGTCCATACAGCCGACTACTCGCTCCTAGAGCTTTGGCCTGAGAAGGGCTTGGAGGAGATAGTTGACCCTAGAGCGGGCTTGAAGATAAGGGCCTTGGAACAAGAAGAGAGGTTAGAAAGGTACGTTTGGGAAGTGATAAAGATCTCTTATAGAAGAGGTACCTTTGCCTTAGCGGACTTCAGAGAACAAGGGGAAAAGGGCTTAGAGATAGGCTTGAGGGGTTCCAAGGGCTTTCCCGGATACTTGCCCTTCGCGAGACCCCCGGGAAACATTTGGAAAGCCTACGGACTGGGCCTCCCAGAAATGAACTATCCCCAAGCGTTTGAGTACGCCAAGAAGTTCAAGGAGATGAACAAGCCCGTAGCAGTTCATTTCGCAGAGAACAAGGAGGAAGATCTGGAAGAGCTGCTAAAGCTTGAACCGGACTTCGTAGTCCACGCTAACTTTGTGCCAAAGGAATGGTTGGAAGAACTCAAGAGGAGGAACGTAGCAATAGCTAAATGCTTGAGGGCCAACGCTTGGTTCAAGTTGCCCAACAACCTAGAAGAGGTCATGGAAGTTGGCGTGAAGCTCTTGCTCGGAACAGATAACGCTGGCTGGACCGAGCCGGACTTGTGGAGGGAGCTGGAGTTTGCCTTCTTGAGCTTGAAGGAGAGGGACGAGGAGAGGGCCAGGGAGCTGTTAAAGGCGGTAACTGTTAACGCCCAAGAGCCCTTGAAGCTCCCTTGGAAGGTCCCCCTAGAGAGGGGCTCCAACTGGCCCCTCCTACTGCTAAACTCCAAACCTTTGAGGCCCGGCTCCTCTCCATACATAGCCTTGGTGAAGGGGAGACTCCCAATAGAAAGCTTGGTGGTTCCTTGAAGTGGAGGTTAAAAATATGCTCGACCTTTGCCCCGGGGGTGCGAATTTGGGAAAGGTGAGGATAAACGTAGTTAAGAGGACTGCTAGGA
>WAOJ01000064.1 GCA_015521275.1 Desulfurococcales archaeon
GTCTAGGGCTAGGAACGTCAATGCGAATGTCTCTATAACAATTAGGATGGTCAAAGTAATTGCTAAGGGTTTTAACCATTCCGTGGACCCTTCATCACTCCTCAATGATGCTATGTCCCTTAGCACCTTCTCCGGATCCACGAAGCACTCACCCTTAATGCACTCCTCCCTTATCTGCTCTATCACCTTCTTGCACTTACCCTTTACCTTGGGTAGGGAATTGGCACAGTCCCAGTAGCCCCTTATCTCCAGCTCAGCCTTCAAGTGCTCCATTCGACCACCCCTGTTCCGGGGTCATAGGTAACTGTGCTTATCTTGCCGTAGAGCTTTGAAAAGGTAGGGGACAGCGTCAAAACCATGAACTCCACCGCCCTAGCGAAGCCCTCTTCTCCCCTCCAATCCTCTATTCCCTTAAAGGGCTCCCCTCCCTTTACGGGTTCCACACATTCAACCTTACCTTTCAATAAGTTCTTGGCAAAGTGGTAGCTGGCCCTAGCCAATTCAGCTATGGTCTTTGCCCTCAACCTGTAGACTCCTTTCTCTGTTCTAAATTCAACGTAGCCGTCCCCTAACGAGACCTCAATACCTCTCACCGGCATGGGAGGGAGCTTCTCCGGACAAATCATGGTCCTTCAGAAGGTTAATGCGTTTGGAAAGTTTATGTACAAGGGGCAGAGTCTGCCCGCCCCATAGCCCGCCGCGACGGCGGCCTCTGCGGGCGCCCTCACTTTCAAGCTCCCCTTTATAGGCATGAGGGGTAAAGCTTGAGCTGGCAAGCCTTCGAGGGCATAGCCGAGGAGTACGATGAGTGGTACGAAGAGAACACAGAGATCTACAAAAAGGAGTTAGAATGCGTTGAGGAGTCCGTTAAGGGGACCAAGCTCCTAGACGTGGGCTCCGGCACGGGGGCGTTCTGTTTGAAGGGCGCCATAGCGTTAGACCCCTCGATAAGCATGCTCAAAGTAGCGAAGAAAAAGGGCTGCGAAGCAGTTAGAGGCATTGCAGAGATGCTACCATTCCGCTCGAAGGCTTTCGACAGCGCATACTTCGTCACTTCCCTCTGCTTCGTGAACGACAAGGACAAAGCAATAAGCGAGGCAATGAGAGTAGCGAAAGGGGTCATAGCCTGCATATTGGTTAAGGGTTCCGATCTTGTGAAAAAGTACGAGGAAAAGGGTAAGAAAGGTCATAGGATATATAAACATGCCAAGTTCATGAGGCCCGAGGAACTGGGAAAGGTATTATGCAAACCCTTCGACTTCTTCGCTTGCATTAGGATTTCTTAGCCCAGACCTCCTTGCAAGGGGGCACTAGGAAGAGCCTCCCGGCTTTCTGCAAGGGCACTTTAACCTCGTTCAAGTCCCAGCCCCACTTACCAAATCCCTTAAGGGCCTTCCAGTTCACTATTTCACCTATGAAGAAGGTAACGTCCCCCACGTCAACTTCCTTCATTACTTTAGCTTCCGCCCACCCGACTGCCGCCTTCGGGATCGGGGACGGAACCTTCTCTCCTCTGAACCATTCGACCTTCTCCATCTTCTCCTTTCCATGCGCTGTTCCCAAGTACCAGAGCAAGTCCACGTCCTCCACTACAGAGACGGTGAATTGCTTGTACTTCTTTATCAATTCATGAGTATAAGCCTCCTTATCCACAGCCACTCCCACGCTGGGAGGTTCTGTAGAAACCGGGGTAACCCACGAAGCGGTCATCATGTTTACCTCTTCTCCTTGACCGGAGCCTATTACGAAGGCGGGCCTTGGGTAAAACAAGTAATACCAGCTCAAGCCCTTCCCCTCTTCAAGACTTCCAGTTTGGCTAAATACTCAAGAGCCTCCAACTTGTTCAGTGCGTCCCAAGGGTCCTTCCCATAAGCTATAGCTCCATGGCCTTCCAGTATTATCGCGTCTGCCTCGCGAGCCTTCTCGGCCACTGCCCTAGCTAGGTCCCAGCTCCCGGCTTCCAAAGGAGGGACCTTAGCTACGTTGCGTATTGCGTACTTACTCTCAACGTACCTTTGAGGGTCAAGCTCCAAGCCCAGCTCAGCCGCTAAGACAGTCCAAGGACTGTGAGCATGGACCACGGCTTTAGCGTCAGTATTTTTATATATCAAGGCATGCATCCTGTACTCTATTGAGGGCTTGGGACCGCTCCAGTTCAAGGTATCCAAGTCCACCAAAGCCAGTTGAGATATCTTGTGCTTTGGAACCGAAGAGGGGGTTATGCAGAAGAGCTTATCGCTAATTCTCATAGAAGCGTTGCCGCTGAGAACGGTTATCATTCCTTTTTGATACATAACCCTCATTACCTCTATGATATCCTCGCAGCTCAAGTCAAGGCCCTCCTAAGCCTCTCCAAAGCCTCCTCAAGAGCCTTCCACTCCCTCGGGAAGACCCTCTTAGGGTCCAACCTCAAGGCTTGGGGATGAGCCTTAACCCAAGAACAAGCGAAGCTCAACTCTATTGAGACTTCATTACCCTTTATTCTCAAATTTAGTGGGAACATCTTACAGCTCAAGGGCTTCTTTTCGTGAATCTTGCACAGCCCGGTATTTGGGTCATTGAATGGGCATCTGCCCTTTATTATCCACTTGTACAGCTTTACGTTTCCAAACCTTATCTCCTCAAATTCCCTCTGACCTAGATTTTCTAGCATTTCCTTTTCGTCTTCAAATACTATAGGCATTTCTTCCTTCTCATTGAAGACGCAACAATTCCTGCACTCCTCGTTAAACGGACACTTGAACTTCAAAGGCATCTCCAGATCCTTTTAGGTCCCGGACGTACAAATTCACTAGGAGCATGCCTTGCTAGTCCAGAAATCATGCTTCAAGGCAAAGGGGAAAGTGGAGGACCTAGCCATAGGAAAAGGGCTTATAGGCGTAGGTACTAGCCTCTCTGCACAAATCTTCACTGAGGATGGGGATCTGGTAAGCGAGATTAACGTTGGTGAAGAGATTGAGAGCGTCTCCTATAAGGATGACTTCTACTTCTTGACGTGGTCCGGCAAGCTCCTAGCCGGAAATAAGGTCATAAGCTTGGCTCAAGCTTTCAATAAGGGCTTAAAGGTACTGGATGAAAGCTTGATAGCTTGTGGGAAGAAGTGTGGCTTGTTTGACCTCTCCGGCAACCTCATTTGGGAAACTTACATAGGATGGACCGATGCCTCTCCCACAACTTTTGGGGATTACGTTTATGTCGCGGACCACTTGTGGAAGTCCTTACTCATAATAAGGAATGGGAAGGTGGTCAGCAAGGTTGATTATGACGAGGGAGCATGGAGTGTTGACATTTGTGGCAAGACTTTGGCAGTGACGACGGAAACCTCTCTTTACCTTTATCGCTTGGAGAATCCGGAGAGGCCGAAGGAAATTCTGGCTCTAAAGGGCTTTGAGCTGGCTTGGAGGCCCAAGTTCTCAGACAATTGTAAGAACTTGGCATTGCTAGATAGATTTGGAAAAGAACTGATTTTGGTTAATGAGAAAGGAGAATTTGTACGACTATTAAAAGTCCCTTCGGACCCCACAGCCTTAGACTGGAAAGGGAATGAAGTTGTTTTAGGTCAATACGACGGTCTAGTGAGCGTATACGAGGCTGATACACGGGCAGAGGTGCAAACCATCTTAAGGTTCGACGATCTCTTTTACTTTCACAAACACAACTATCCGATTGTCGTCCTACCCCTTCCATATCGATACGTTGAGGTTGACGGTAAGGTTTATGCTTCCGTTAAAGGGAACGTCCCTCTGGCACCGTTCGAGGGTTTAAGGAGGGTTAAGCCAGTTGATAATGTAAATCCCATCGTCCGCGTAGGCTTGCAAGAAGGATTGGACGCGCAAACAGTAGTAAACGTACTAAGAGACCTCAAGGTACCCTTGTTCAAGGGAGCCGTAATAGACATAGACGGGTACGAAGTTGTAGTAGAAGGTGTGGATGGAGCTGTATCGGCATGGCCCTCGGACTCTACAATAATCTGTAAACCATCTAAGGAGAGGGGTTATGTCAAAGTGGCAAGGGTGAGAACGTGGAACAAGGCCTAGCCAAGGTAATCGTAAAGGATAATTGTGTTAAATGCTTGGAGTGCGTAGAGCTTTGCCCCTTTGACAGCTTAGCTTTTGTTGACGGTAAAGTGAGACAAGTGGGACCTTGCATGCTCTGTGGGGGCTGTAAGGGGTTATGTGAAGCCATA
>WAOJ01000065.1 GCA_015521275.1 Desulfurococcales archaeon
TATCCTTTCCAAAGCTTTCTCCGGTGAAACCTTTAATAGTACCAATAGGTGAGGAGGAGGAACCACGGAGTTCATTTTCATTAAGAACCCCAAAGGCAAGTCGTCCGAGCCCGTCCTGGCCAAGCTTTGATAGACTATGGTACTATACTTGTACCTATCGGTTATTACTACGAAACCGTTCCTAAGCAACGCCAAGATACCCCCTCTTATGCCAGCCATCTCTTTCTCATAGAAATGATAGATCCTATCAGCAGTAAAAAGGTAAGCTAACAAGTCCGACCTCTCGTACTTCTCAGAGACCTCTCTTTGAAGGATAGACCTAGCTATTAGTCCTAGGATCCCTTCAGTGGGCTCATGCGTCAGTACGGCTCTCTCATAGACCTTACTCACTTCCTCATATAGCCTCTTGGCGAAGGTAGTTGTGCCAGCACCGTCAATACCTTCTATGGCGATTAACGTTCCCCAGCTACCCATGAGCATAGCCTCGCGATGTAAGATATAGGGAGCTTCTTGACCGTAGCGTGAAGGAAACGGGAGATGTATCCGGTATTGGTCTCCTTGGATCCGCCTCCTGGCAAGGGCTGGAACTGGGCTCTCGAACTCGTGAAAAAACTAAAGGACAAGGTGTGGGGTTTTAAGGTAGGTTGGCCTCTAATAATAGAGGGGAAGGAAAACTTAGAAAAAATAGACTCTAGGATAGTATTGGACTTGAAGTTAGCAGATATAGGGTACACGATGAGGAACGTAATTAGCCGGCTTAGGGGAGACGCGGTAATAGCACACGCATTCGTCGGTTATCAAACGGCCCTAGAGATACTCAGAGAAGAGACCGCTAAGAGAGACATGGAACTCTACTTGGTTGTCTCAATGAGTCATAGGGGTTCTAAGGAATTCATAGACAGACATGTGAAAGAGTTCATCAAACTGGCTTATTTGGTAGCAGATGGTGTAGTTGCTCCGGCTACAAGGCTTGACGTGTTAAGGCTAGTTAGGAGGTATTGGCCTAAGACGATCATCTCGCCCGGCATAGGAGCCCAAGGGGCTCCTCCTTGTTCTGCTCTGAGGGCCGGTGCGAATTTGGAGATAGTGGGTAGGGCATTAACGCGCTCCGATGACCCGCTAGGCTTTTTGGAATCGTACTATGCTCAATGTTCGTAAACGATCATTATTGGGTTTAATCGAAGGGCCCAGAATTATAACTCTCAGCATGGAATGATAGCCCGGACGGGTGAAGGAATGAAGGGCAAGATCCTAACACTATTCTTACTAGCAGCCGTACTCGCCGCCCCCCTCGCCGCTGAAGTAAGCAGCATGAGCGCTCTGCAGCAAGCTTTAGCCAAGGCCAGCCCACAGACTAAGACGTGTGTGGGCTGCCACCTCCAAGTAACGCCCGACATAGTGATGCAGTGGGCCAACAGCAAGCACGCCAAGCGCGTACCCAATGACGTGAAGAAGCTATACGAGAAGATAGGCGCCGAGGAGTGGGCCGCTAAGGCTCCAGCCAAGAAGTTCAAGAACTATCCGTACAACGTGGGTTGCTACGAGTGTCACGGCATGTTCAAGGTTAGGGACAGGGTAGACGTCGTAAACCACTTCGGCTTCAAGATAGTGAGCATAGTCACCTCCCAAGACTGTAGCCAATGCCACCCCAAGGAGGCTACTGAGATAAGCTGGACTTGGCACGCCTTCGCCGCTCTAAACACCAACCTCAGCCCATGGTATAGCAAGATAGTGAAGTACGCCAAGGCCCATGGCCTAGTGGGCAAGATGACCCCGCCGGTGTACACCAAGGTTAGGGACCAAGACCTACTAACTTGGCAGTGGTATAAGGACTACGCTAAGTACCTATACATGTACCTCAACGGCCAGCCGGTGCCTAAGAAGTGGCTGAAGTACATCAAGCTCTTCGGCACCCCATATGACTACGACTTCAAGAACATAGTGAGCCCGCTGTACCCGGCCAGCGGTGGACTGAACACCACCGTCGCTAAGAAGGTCGGCTTCGAGGCTGAGCTGGCTGTCCAGTGTGCCGTCGGCAAGTACAAGTACTTCCAGAAGGTCAGCAACGTGATGAGCTTCGTAGGCTTCAAGAACGCTTACACCTACCACGCGTGCTACGAGTGTCACGGTACCCTCGTGGTGCCCTACAAGATGGAGACCGTCAACGTGAAGGGCTTCGCCGGCGTAACTAGGATGCACTACTGGGGCTGGCCGAGCAACGGCGCTGGCAGGATTGACCCCGACGGAAGCCTAGGCACTTGTACTGCGTGCCACCCGAGGCACGAGTTCAGCGTGGCCCAAGCAAGGGAGCCTTGGACTTGTGGTCAGTGCCACATAGGCTACGACCACCCGCACATAGAGATCTATGAGGAGAGCAAGCACGGCAACATATTCGCTCTGCACAAGGAGAAGTACAACATGGAGCACATACCGTGGAGGGTCGGTGTCGACTTCGACGCGCCCACTTGTGCTACGTGCCACATGAGCACCATAGCCAGCCCCGACGGCAGCACCATACTGGTGAAGGGTAGCCACGACCTAACCCAGAGGCTAGTATGGGACCAGATGCACTTCTTCGCTCAGCCGAAGCCCAAGTGGCCTGACAGCACTCAGAACAAGATCGTGAAGGGCGCCAACATACTCAACGGCAAGGGCTACGCTAAGGTTGCGCTGAGGGGCTACAAGGTAGTGAGCCTAGGACCAGCGCCCGGCCAGCTCAAGTTCCCGAGGCTAATGACCATCAAGTACTATGGCACCCTAGCCAAGCACAGGGAAGCCATGATGAAGGTCTGTGAGCTGTGCCACAGCAGCCAGTGGACCGAGAACTACTTCCGCACTGCCGACCAGAACTACTTCGACTATGACGCCGTCGCTCACTACGCGTTCCAGCTACTGAAGAAGGCCTATGCTGAGGGCATCCAAGACCCGCACAACAAGCTCGACGAGTTCATGGAGGTCATGTGGTACTACATCTGGCACCACCAGGGCAGGAGGTGGAGGAACGGCGCTTACATGATGGGCCCCGACTTCGCCCACTGGTTCGGTATAGTGGACACCGTAATGGAGGCGCTCAACAAGATGCTATCATACTACCAGATGGCTATACAGATGAAGGCCCTACAGCAGCAGCTAGACCAGCTACAAGCACAGCTAATGAAGTAAGGCAAAACCCATATTTCTTTAAAATGAATGGATTTTTTGATCATTAAGCTCTTAACCTATGTCTCGTACCTCATAATGTGGAAACATGAATGCACGAGGCATAGCCCTCTTAACCTTGATACTGATAGCTCCAACTTTCGCTCTAAGTTTGAAGCCCATAGCTACTTTACGCGTCAATGGTACGATAAACTCAGTCTCGACGTCCATGGGATTGGTTTCTGTTACAACAGACCTAGGCGCTTACCTCTTTAACGGCACCAAGGCTGTATTATTGTTAAAAGGCGATTATGTCTCGACTTCGAGCTATTCTAACGTATTCGCCTTTGTGAGGGCAGACGGAAAAGTAACGCTGTACGACGTCCTACACAAAGTTAAGGTTAACCTAAAGCTCCCGAACTATGTAGCTAAAGCTAGTAAGGTTACTCGGAAGGGTTTGCTCCTCTGTTGGAAGAGTTGTGCCTTCTACAACTTCCAAGGGAAGAAGATGTGGAACTTTGACGTTAAGGAAGTTATAGGCAAACCTGCCGGCGAGGGTCCCTTCTATGTCCCCGACGCATTGGCAAACCAAATATACGCTATCTTAAACGGAAAGCTATTGACGAACAAAACCGTTAGCTTCCCGCTGTCCGTCGCCTCTTGTGACGACCTAATAGCGGTGGGGACTTGGTCCAAGGTATACCTCTTCGATAACAATCTTGATGAACTAAACGTATTATATGGCTTTAAGAGGGTAAAGGACTTAGCGTTCTCGCCGGATTGCAAGTACTTGGCAATAGCAGATAGCCTAAACAACAGGCTAGTTATAGTCGATATGAGAGGTAGTTTAGTTAAAGAACTTAAGTTCGCCGTTCCCGTAAACGGCATGGACTGGAATGGGAACATAATGGTAATTGGTCTAGATGACGGGAGTGTGAAGGTGTATCAAGTTTTGGGTTATGAGCCCTTGGAAGAAGAGGTCATATCGCTTACGCCTTCTTCAAACATGACCTTGTTTTACGGTCTAGTCTCCTTGGTCTTGCTAACAGTCATAGCTATAATAGGTATTGAGATTGCTAGGGGCGAGTAGCTTTCCTCCTCCAAGCCCCCTCCGCCAGCTTCTGGACCAGCTCCTTGTGGGGCTTTGAGGGCCTCTTCCAAGCCTTGGGGTTGTTAAACATTAAGCCTCCTATCAAGTGATCTGCCACGACGTCAGCCGAAGGACATAAGTACATGCATAGCCTACAGCCCTCGCAAGCGTCCGGCTTAACCAAGACGGGCCTCGTCTCCTTACCCTCATCTATTACCTTTATAGCTCCTGTAGGACACCAAGTCTCACATATTTTACAACCGGCGCAAGCGTTGGAGGCGTGTATTACCCTTATAGCTTCGAAAGCCTCTTCCAGAGCTTCGCCCTTCGCCTTGACCACCACCTTATCTTCTTTGAATATGTATTCTCCCTTGGGTCCGAGCACCTTTTCGCCCTCTACCTTAGTACCCAAGAGCTTTGCCAAGTCCAGAGCTTTCTTCCTATCGTACTTGAGTTTAACCTCTACGATCTTTCCCCTCTTCCTTATTCCCAAATACTTCACCTTGCTCAACCTTCTCCTATACTCTTCTTTCCAGTTCACTTCCTCCTTAGCCTTCATGGCCAAGGCCTTTTTCGGAGCCTCCGGCGCCAACCACCTCCAGCCCCCCTTAACCCACCATTCCCCGTAGCCCAGCCTCTTGGCCCATTTCCTCAAGATCCTTTCCCACTTCTCCCAGAGCTCCGGATGAAGCTCCTTGACGAGCTTGAATTCCCAAGCAGTTGCTCCGGGGCACATGAAGCACCCCACTCTGTCAAAGCCTTTGAAGTAGAGCGGGTTGATGGGAACACCTTTCTCAATGAGGTAAGCTAACTCCAACAGCTGAGGCCACGGGAGGATGGGACTCACAGTAGTTATGGTCGGGAAGTATTTCATTTTCATCATTGGGCTTGCTCTAGCTCTTTCCAAGCTCTCCCACCATCTGTTGCCCACGAAATTGACCACCTCTCCCATTGGGAGCATCTTCCTAGCTATCGGCCCAAGCTTAGTTACTTTACAGCACCAGCGGAAGTCCCTAGCCGGGGGCGAGAAGAGGTCAACAGCTTTCCAGAACAAGTTCCCGGCTGAGGCTACTTCTAAAGGCATTCCGAAGTATTCCGCCTCAAGTCTCGCGGTCTCTACAGTTTCTGGGAGTTCTATGCCAGTATCATTGAAGAGCAGTAAAGCCTCCTCCCCAGCCTCCTTGAGCATTTGAACTACCAAGGCGGAATCCTTTCCACCTGAGAGGGATACTACTCTTTTGCCTCTGGGTGCTTTCCGTATAACGTTTACGCTCCATTCCCTTAACTCTTCCAAGAATTTTTCGTTTGCTTTCAACACATCCTTCAAGCTTTGCTTCTTCTCGCTTAAGGCCCCCCTCCTCGGGTGCTTCCAGACCTTATCTACTCTGAGCTTTCCTCTCTTGGGTATTGCCACCGCTATTACCTTTCCATCTTTGACCAAGGCTATTTGCTTGTTACCCCTCCCTACTACGTCTCCGGGCTTGATGTCGTCAACTTCCTTGCTGTCTATGAAGCCCTCCTCTAAGGCCCTCACCGCTCCCAAATAGCCCAGCCTTATCCTCCACTTCTCTGATAATGGATCGTATATGGCCCTTGCTAATATGTCTCCATCGACCACTATCTCGTAGGCGTGGTCCAACGCTGGAACCTTGTTGAGGAACGCCATCCTCCCTCCAGTCAACTTGTCCCAAGAACCCTTTCCGACTTCCTCGTCAAAGGCCTTGGACAAGTGCTTTACGTCCCCTTCCCAAGCAGGCCTCAAGTCCCTAGGCTGGAAGAGGGAAAGCCTCACGGAGCCTTCACAGTCCTTCCTCCTGAACACCGGAACGTTATACTCCGGGCACCAGTAGACCTCAAGTTCTCTTGCCCATTGTCTCCTCATTGCTTAGCTCCTCTGCCCGTGATCAAGGCCTTTGAAAAATGAAGACCTTAGCCCAGAGGTCTCCGTGATAAACATCCCTTTCGTGTACCAAACCAAGGCCGGCCTTTTCGGCTAGCTCCCTAGCCTTCTCCAGAGGCGTTATCATTACCAATTTTCCTTCCTTCTTTAAGGAGATATACGCACTTTTGAAGAACTTTTCATAGAGCTTCAAAACCTTTTTCGGCGAACCCATCCTTATCCCGTAAGGAGGGTTGGTAACTATTAGGTCCACGTCCCTCACGACCTCGTGAAGCTTAGTGGCGTCGTGGACCCCAAAGGCTATCATTTCCTTAACC
>WAOJ01000066.1 GCA_015521275.1 Desulfurococcales archaeon
AGCCCCCAGTAGTTATTACTATGTCGAACTCCTTCATAGCCTTCTCGAAGTATTGCTTTACTTTCTCTTTGTCGTCCGGAATTATGCCGAAGTACTTGGGTTCCACGCCCAACTTCTCCTTAAAGAACGTATAAACTAGCCAAGCGGTGGTATTCCTAACGCCTCCCCGCTCCCAAGGCTCCACGAGTTCAGAACCGGTCGCTGCTATCGCTACCTTAGGCTGAACGACAGATATCTGGGTTATCCCTTGAGACAGAAGGGCCGCCACGTGCCAAGGCCTGACGAAATCTCCCTTCCTTAATATTATATCGCCCTTCTTCAAGTCCTCTCCCACCTTGGCTATTGCGTTCCCCGGCGGGTATGGGCGAAAGATGAGCACTTCCTTATCTTTAACCTCAACGCCTTCGATGGGTATTACGGTGTCGCAGCCCTCCGGAATGGGTGAGCCCGTATGTACCGGTACTGCACCTTCGTTACAAGAGCTGGATATCTTGAGCTTCACCGGAGAAGTTTCGGAGGCATCGATTACGTCCTCACTGTTCGCAGCGAACCCATCCAAGACCGCTTTGGGTACAGGAGGGACGTCCTCTACGGCAAGGACTTCTGATGCTGAATAGTTGTTGATAGAGGATATAGTATCTTTCTGAGCGCTAGGGGGAGGAGGAAGGAGCTTGGAGAACCGCTCCACGACGGCGTTAACGGGGGTTAGCTCCTTCAAGGGCCTTCCCAAAGGTTTCATCCGCGAGTTGGTGGGCCCGGGGGGATTTGAACCCCCGGCCTCCCGGTTATCAGCCGGGCGCTCTGCCGGGCTAAGCTACGGGCCCGCGGGGCGGTTCCAAGGAAACAATTATAAGTTTTGCGAACGATATAAAGTACGGCAGTGACGATCGCTGGGGTTGGCTGATAAGATGATGAAGAAAAGCCGAACCGAGTTTAGACAAATAGTAAAGGTAGAGAGGTCCAAGTCCAGGACGGGCAAGCACAAGCACGCAAGGCTAGCCTTCATAATGGACCACAACGCCCGCGTAGTTAAGACAATAGAACCCGTACAAGATACTGCTCAAGAGAAGGTTTACAAGGAAGGCATTGCTGAGATAAAGGAGGTAAAGTACGCTCCTCCCCAAGTCCTCGTGATACTGGACTTAACCGTGAATAACAAGGGCAAGGTTGAAGGATATGCAGAAGTATACGATATGGGCGAAATGGTTTACAGAGCCGTCTATAGGAAGCTGAAGCTCAGAGGTTCGAAGGGCGATCCCAGCTACTCGGTTTTCGTCGAGAATCTCTTTAAGCATCTAAAGTTGAAGGTTAAGAGGGTAAACCCAGATGCCCACCTTGGGAATAGACGTAGGGACGAGGGGGATTAGGTTCAGTCTCTTCGAAAACAACAAGTTCTTTTTGGAGATGGCCGTCAAGAAGGAAGAGTTGGAGGAGGCCCTAAAGCTCTACTCCGGGCTAGGCGTTGACAACGTCTGCATAGCCGGAGGTTATCAATGGAGGGAACTGGACGCGTTAGGGGCTCTAAGCGACGACACGGTGGCCTTCGGGAGCGACGGAGAGAGCCACGGCTTGAGGAGACTCATAAGGAAGTCCTTGTGCTTGTTCAAGAAAGTTAAACTTTTGCCCTCTGGAGGGGGCAGCGGAGCCCTCTCGGATAAGTTTCTGATAAATTCCTTAGACACGGGTACACCAGACAAGGTAGCGAAGGCTAACTACGTCTATTGGGTTCAAGGAATAAAGACGTTTACATTGATTGACAAGGGTATGTTCGTTACCATCTTGTACATCGAAGATGGTGCCGTCATCAACTTCGTAAGTGCGACGAGGGGGATGCCCAGCCCCATGTCACCGGGAGTGGTTGACTTGGAGCTATTAACCGTTTATCGCTGGCCCAAGAGCAAGCGAGACATCTGGAACTCCGGCGTCCCGCCGGAGGTCACGGAGGCTTGGATAGAGTTCCTCGAACCTACCTTCGTTGGCAGCAAAGTCGTTTGTCCAAGCAAACTCTGCGACGAGTTCTCGGCAGCTCGGGGAGCTGCCCTGTGGTGCAAAGGATATAAGTTAAAGTTCGTATTCTCAGACAACTACGAGAGGCATTTAACCATCAAGGCACAAAGAGGGAAAGTATTGCCCTAGCTGAGTGAAGCTTGTTCTCAGCCTGGTCCCACACGGCGCTCCTAGGGGATTCCAGAACCTCTTCTACTATTTCTTCACCCCTCTTAGCCGGCAAGCAGTGCATAACTATGAACTCCTTGTTACCCACACACTTCAACAATTTCTCGTTTACTTGGTAAGGCATCAAGTCTCTCCTCCTCTTCTCGGCCTCATCCTCGAAGCCCATACTGACCCAGACGTCAGTGTATATCACATCTGCTCCCCTAACGCCTTTGCAAGGGTCGTACTCTATGCTGAAGCTCCCACCGCTCTTGCGTGCCCTCTCCTCTGCTGAAGCAATGACGACGTCTAAGGGTTCGTAGCCAGGGGCAGTGACAACTTTTACGTGAGCTCCTAAACTCGTGGAGGCTAAGACCAAGCTGTGAGCCACGTTATCTCTTCCATCGCCCACGAAAACTACCCTTTTTTCCTTAACCTCCCCCAACTTTTCCTTTATCGTGGCCACGTCGCCTATGGCTTGGGTTGGGTGAAACAAGTCGCTAAGCGCGTTTATTACCGGCTTGTCGCTGTACTTCGCCATTTCAACTAGAGTTTCGTGCTTCAATACCCTAGCGACTATTGCATCAACATATCTACTCAAAACGCGGGCGGTATCCTTTATGGGCTCCCCGCGCGAGAGCTGAGAATCCTTCTTGGATATGTAAACCGGGTAGGCACCGAGTTGGAAGGCCGCGACCTCAAAAGAGGTTCTGGTCCTAGTGCTGGGCTTCTCGAATATCAAGGCAACGCTCCTTCCCCTCAAGAGGTTCCACTCCCTCCTACCTGCCAAGTATTCCATCTTGCTCCTTAATGTTTCTTCGACCATAATCCTTATTTCGTCAACGTCGAAGTCCAGTAACGACAACAAGTCTCTGCCCTTGAATACCACACTTGCTCCCGAGAGGCGTGTTAATCCTAAGCTCTTCAAACTTTCGCTAATTGCCTCTCCGAGGGCCAAGTGCTCTGCCTTGTTAATTACTAGATCACAGATAGATATGAACGGGTGTTAAGAAAGTGTACATCTGGGACTACGAAAATGGCGTAATAATTAATGCCGAGACGGGGGAGATCGTCGAGCAAATATATGATTACAACGTACAAAACGAGAAGAAACCGTACATAGGGACCACGACCTTCGGGTTAGCATCTAAAGCCAACAAAAGCGCGAAGATATCTAAGAAGCTGAAGATGAAGGGATTAAAGGACGAAAGGGGTACTTACATCTCGTACAAGCTTGGTCTCAGCGACAAAAGCGTGAAGAGCTTGAAGAGAGAGCACGAGTGCGAGGTGCCAGAAGACTTGAAGACTTTAGTCTCAAGAATTCTAAAGTACATAGAAATGGATCCGATACTCTCGTCCAGAACGGAAAGAGTGAAGCTGGGACTCGCCATAATTTTGGCGCAGAGGTTGAAGGGCAAGAACGAGCCTCCGAGGTGTGTGAAGCTTAACAAACACATGAGGAAGTTGGTGGTATTGGCCAGCAAGCGCCTATTGGCTATAGCAGACGACCTCTGAGCCTCTGCTCCCCTTCTTAACCCTACATAAGTGTTCTGCCACGTCCAACACCTCTTGGTCATGGGTAACTACTATAAGCTGTTGCAGGGTTGGACCCACGGCCCTTAAGAGTATTTCCTTCAACCTCCTTTTTCTTTCCTCATCCAAGTTCACTGTCGGTTCGTCCAAGATGAGTACGGATACCTTACCCCTAGACAACATTTTAACCAGCGCAAGCTTGAGGGCCAAAGACACGCCGACCCTCTCTCCGCCACTTAAGGAGTCCACCTTCAGCTCTCTCCCGGAGTCACCTATCACCTCTATGCTCCATCCCTCGCTCTTCCCTCTCTTCTCCTTGTTTATCCTAATACTGCTGACGCTTAAGTCGAAGTTCTGCAAAAGCTTATTAGTTTCGGTCTCCCAAGCCTTCCTGAAGCCCTCGCTAATGGTATTGTAAATGGAAGGTATCTTTGCCTTGAAAGAGTTCAGGAAGTCTATGTAGTTCTTTATTTCCTCATACTGCTTAGCACCTTCCTCCAAGTCCTTCACTTCCTTAGTCTTTTCCTCAATCTGCTTTTCTAGCTCTTTTAACATTCCTTCGTGTCTCTTCAAGTCTTCTAGTGTCTTTTCCTTCTTGTTTCTAATATCTTCATATTTTTCTTTAATTTCATTAAAGTTCTTGGGATCGAAGCCTAATGCGTTTATTTCATTAGTTATTGAATCTATTTCGGCTTCTAAACTCTTCTTAATGCCCTCCAGTTCGCTCTTCTTCCTCAACTTCTCCTGGATCTCCTCGAGGAGTTTCTCTAAGCGCTCTTTCTCTCTTTCGAGTTTCTTCACATACTCCATCCTCCTCTCGTATTCCTTTAAGGCTTGTCCCACTTCCTCGGGGCCCCCCAAGCCCAGTCTAGACAAGCCGCGCTCCAAGTTTTTCTCTTTCTCAGAAAGAGTCGCGCCTAGCTCGGCCTTCTTCTTCAGCTCCTCCTCCACTTTCTCCAAGTTTGATGCGACTTCGACCTCCTTATTGCTTACGTATTCGTATTCCTTCTTCATGTGTTTGATCTTAGCATCATGTTCCTTCAAGCTCTTTTCCGCGCTACGAACTTCGTCCTCCAACGAAGTAACATCATCATATCCTAGGTTATCTAGCACGGCTTCTACTCTATTATAGATTTCTTTAAGCCTTTCCAGTTCCCTCTCTTTGTTCCTTAGTTGGGATTCGACTTTCCTCAACTCCTCGCTCATGCGTTTTAGTTTCCTCTCAAGCTCTTCCCCCTCCTTTACCTTTGCCTCCATTATCTTCTTCTTCCTCTCCTCGCTCAGAGGAGCGCCACAGACTGGGCACTTCCCCTCGCTCCTTTTTAGCGCCTCCAAACTATCTCTAATTAAAGATAGTTTGGCCTCGAGTTCTGCCCTTAAGGTCCTCAACTCCTCTTCCCTTCTCTTGAGCTCTTCAACTTCATCTTCCAAAAGTACTATCTCAGCTATCAGCTCGTCTAGATTCTTACCCTTTAACATCGATTTTATCTTCGATAAGCTCGACCTCTTCTTCCTTAGGTCCTTCAACGAGTTGTCATACCTCTCTTTCATGGCACTCAGTTCCGCTCTCAAGAGTTCTTTCCTCTCCCTCAATTGCTTTAACTCCTTTTCCAACTTCTCCTTCGTCTTATCGTCTACTTCTATTTTCATCAATTCTGCTTTCAATTCTTCTATCTCTTTTATCAGACGCTCAATTTCCCTTAATTGGCTGAGGGCGTTCTCTAAGGATGGTCTATCTTTGAGGACTTCCTCTATCTCTTTAATCCGCTCCTTAAGGGAACTGACCTTTTCGTCACTAACGTCTAGCTCTTTAAGCTTTTCATTTATCTCGTTGAGTTTTTTAACCTTCTTGGACAGCTCTTCGTTCAACTTATTGTATAATTCATATTTCGTCCTCATCTCTTCGAACTTCTTCTCTACTTCATCTAACTCCTTCTCTATTTCACTTAGCTTCCTTCTTTCCTCATTTACCTTAGTAGCCAAAGAATTCCTCCTCATCTTGAGATTTCTCAATTCCTCTCTCTGTTGCTCATAAAGTTTAGCCTTCCATTCGAGCTTTGAAGCCCGGTTCTCAAATACTCTGATTACCTCATTTAATTTATTTACTATGTTGTCCCTTTTACCTATTCCAACTATTTCAATAACTTTGTCCCTCAGCTCTGAAGGACCCAGCTCTATC
>WAOJ01000067.1 GCA_015521275.1 Desulfurococcales archaeon
ATTCGGCGGGTACGTAGTTCCTACCGAGGGCATCGCTCAAGTCGTAGGCCAAGTCCTCGAAGTAGTCATACGTTCCGCAAGTGAAGCATATGTGGCCTTTGAAGTGTATTACTATCTCGTGCTCGTCTGCCTTTAGGACCTCACACTCGGCTGCAAACCTCCTGTTGAAATCTTCTACTACCTTCTTCACTTTTTCCTCTAGGTTCATGTTCCGTCCCCCGGGTTTAGGGCTCTCCCCCGCGAGCCTTAATATATAGTTTACTTTGCCCTCAGCAGTTGAGTATTAACCCTTTGGCTCGTTCGATCGGCCGGCGAAGAGCGGTGGCAAGGTCCAAGAAGAGAGACCCCTACGTGTGTCCCAACTGTGGAACCAGGGTCAGCGAACCCAAGAAGACGTGGCAGCTCGTCTCACCCATGCCAGACTCTCAAGGTAGAATAACGATAACTATAATGGGCTCCTTCGAATGCCCCAACTGTGGCCATAAGTGGAGGGCCGTCATAAGTAAGATAAAAGTCGGTGGCGATGAGGTAGAAGTGGAAACAAAGAGTAAAAAGAAAAAGCTCAAGGGTAGTAGCAAGCCCAAGGAAGAACGTGAAGAAGGCGAGGTAATAGAACTAGACCTCAGTGACATAGAAAAGGAGTTTGAGAACGAAGAAGTGTAATAAAAGTCCTCGTTATACATTAAAATGGTACGAGAGTATGGATAAGGACCAGCGCAGATTGACCAAAATAGTATTTGACGACATTCATAGCATAAATCAAAGCGTCCCGAGAGAAACGGTGACCCTTAAGGTAGCATTGGACGGTAAGAGAGAAATTTCCCTTAAGGATAATACAAAGCACTTGATGGACATGGACGAACTCAAGGACTTCTCCGAGAGACTTCCGTCGTGGATGAGGTGGATAGTTAGAGTACCTATCACATTAGCTTATAACCCCACCACCGGGACACTTAAGGTTATTGGGAGTGAGTGGGAGGAGAAGGCCCTAAGGCACGTACTCGGGCTTGAGCCCGAGGAACCCTTGAACTTCTTAGCTCTAGAAAAGTTGATTATGAATTATTCCTCCTTAATATTCATAATATTCGATGTGAAGGTCGAAGATATTGTAGGGGGTGATGGTTACGAAGGAGTACTGTAAGGAGATATGTGAGGATTTTGAATACGTAGAGAACGGGGAAGCAAGTGACATAGTAGTCAGAGGCAAGGAAGACGTGTTCGTAATGTTATGTACAGAGAATGCTAGCAAGGCCACGAAACGAAGGATAGGGATGGGAAGCACTTTGGCCAAGAGCATAGGAGCCAAGTTCTTAGTGGTCGCGAAGAGGATAGGTGGCGAGGAGATGCTGGACGAAGTAGTTTATGAGAGGTATAACGCGGCGGTGGTGACACCGGAGACGGCTAGGCAATTGCTAGAAGGGGACGAAGTTTACATAAGGAAGCTCAGGTCCATGTTCGTAGTCGAAATAGATGGCCAATTGCTGAGGAAGAGAAGGCTGGAGAGCGGACTGAGTATCGGAGCGGTGGCTGAAACAATAGGCGTCAGTCGCAAGTCGGTCTACGAGTACGAGAGAGGTTACGCCAGGGTGCACGTTGACATAGCCATAAAGCTGGCTGAGCTGTTCGGCGAAGACATACTTAGGTCCGTTAATTTAGAGGAGCTCAGAGGAGAGGAGCTTAAGGTGCCCCCTCACACGCCCATGGAAGCTAGGATCTTAAGCGAAACCGATTCAGTCCACGTGGCTAAGGGTAAGGTCAGTGTTGGTGGCTTTTACGAGGACGAAGAGTTCACGGCGGTCGTTCCTCACGGAGGTAAGGAGGACCTCCATTGGTTCGCCGACCTGAGCAAGTTAATAAAAAGGAAAGCCATCGTAGTGGGCTTTAAGGACGTTCCCAAAGAGTTGGAAGAAAGTCCCGTAGAGGTGGTAGATAACTTACAAGAGTTCTTTAAGGTCCTCAAAGAGGAGAGCGGAGTTGAACGTTAAGGAAGCGTTAGCGCAGCTTCATCCAGACGACTTTAAGGTCCTTTACGCAATAGAGAAGAGGCTTAAGACTCATGAGTTCGTCCCTATCGAGCTCATAGAGAAAGACACCAAGCTGCCCCTTCACCGCTTGGAGAGGAGCCTCTATCACCTAAACAAACTGAAGCTCATAAGGAGAATGTCAACCAGCGTTTTGGGATATAGGCTCACCATCTTGGCCTACGACGTTCTAGCCGTTCATAGCCTCATGAAGAGAGGGGTCTTGGTAGCGTTGGGGGAGAAGATAGGCGTTGGGAAGGAGAGCGACGTGTACTTGGGCTTAGGCCCCGGCGGGGTTAAACTGGCGGTCAAGTTCCACAGGGTTGGAAGGCAGAGCTTTAGGCACATAGTTAGGCATAGGACTTACAAGGAAGAGGAAAACTGGCTCCTCCAGTCAAGGCTCTCAGCCGCTAGGGAGTTCACAGCACTCAAAGAACTCTTCCCTAGAGGAGCCAAGGTACCGGAACCTGTGGCCAAGTCTAGGCACGTGGTGGTGACCAAGCTCATAGAGGGGGCAGTGGAGCTTTACCGAAAACCAGAGATCGAAGACCCTGCCAAGGCCTTGATAGACGTATTGGAAACGATTGAAATAGCCTACAAGGAAGTGGGCATTGTTCATGGGGACCTCAGTGAATATAACATAATAGTCGTACCGGAGACGAGCGAAGCTTACGTAATAGATTGGCCCCAATACGTTGAAAGGGAACATCCCTCAGCCCTCCAGCTCTTGAGGAGGGACGTCGAATATGTGGTAAGATTTTTTAAGAAGGTTTATGGTGTGCCAATAGAAGTTGACGAGGTACTCTCGAGACTTGGCGTGCCCAGTAGCGGCCATAGACGCGGTGCCCGGGAAGGCACCGGGCACCAAGGGTGAGTACGCTCTAGTGGTACTCGATTGTGAAGGCAAACTACTCTTGCAGAAAGTCGTTAACTTCACCAAGATGCTCAGACTCTTGTGGGAGATAAGGCCGAAGGTATTAGCCGTGGATAACATAACGGAACTCGGGAGGGATAAGAAGGAGCTACTTAAGGTACTTAATTTACTTCCACCAGAGACCGAGGTAGTCCAAGTCACTAGGGTAAACGGTCTATTTGTCGATTTGAAGGATCTGGCCAGAAAGTTCGATTTGAAGGTTTATGGTAAGCCCGACCCGTTGGAGACAGCCTATCTGTTAGCAGTGTTAGCTTCGAAGGGCATTGGTACAAAACTGAAGGCATACGAGGAGAAGACCAAGATAGTGGTCACCAAGGGGAGGACCCCTAGGGCTGGGGGAAGTAGCCTTAACAGGTTCAAGAGAGCTACGAAGAACGCCGTAATGGAGGCCGTAAGAGAAATAAAGAAGGTACTGGACGAGGAGGGCTTTGACTATGACTTGGTCACCAAGAAGAGCGATGGTTCGATAGAGAGCGCGGTATTTACTGTTTATACGTCGCGCAAGAACTTAGAGGGCAAGATAAGGCCTATCTCAACATCAGCAGTCAAAGTTAAGATAAGGCCCGTCATTACGAGGCACATAACCTTTGAGGACGAAATAGAAAGCGAGGGCAAGTATCTAATAGTTGGCTTCGATCCCGGCATAAACACTGGCTTAGCGATACTCGACTTGGACGGGAACGTTTTGTTAACGACAACGCTTCAAAACGTTGACAGAGGAGACGTGGTATCTATAATAAGGAGGTTCGGCGTTCCAATAGTAATTGCCGTTGATACCAACCCTCCTCCGCACTCAGCTAAGAAGCTGGCAGGAGTATTAAAGGCGCGGCTTTACGTTCCCCACTCATCCCTTCCGGTATCAGAGAAGGAGAGAATAGAGGCGATGATGAAGGAAAGGGGCATTCAAATAAAGGACTCTCATCAGAGGGACGCGATAGCTGCTGCTTACAAGGCTTGGAGTGAGATACACGAGAAGCTGAAGAAGGTAGACGCATATTTGGATAAGATAGGCATAGAGGTGAATAGAGACAAGATAAAGGTAGAGGTCTTGGAAGGCAAGACGCTGGCCGAGGCCGTAGAAGAGGAAATAGCGAAGGTGATAGATGAGGAAAAGGTAGAGAGGAACGAACAGCCGCGTTATGTGAAGGTTCAACCTTTCAAGAGAGATTTAAGGCTGGCACAACTAGAAGCCGAGAACGTTTGGTTGAAACTGAAGCTCAAGGAGATGGAAGAGGAGTTAAAGAAAAGGGAGTTGGAGATAAACTTGCTGAAGAACAGCCTTGAGACTGGCGCTGAGGCGAAGGTGAGTGCTTTGAAAGAGGCCATAAGATTGTTAAGCTTAGAAGTGGAGAAGTTGAGAAAAGAGTTGGAACTAAAGGAGAATATTCTGAAGGAGGCCGAAGAGGAGATAGTGAATGTCAACGCTGGCAAGCGCGTGCCCGGAATCTATGTAAAAAAGATAACGTTTACCACCGAGTACCCTGAGGAGATGATTGAAAAGTCGCTAAAAGTCCTATATAGTGAAGAGGTAGAAGACATAAACGATGAATTCATAGATGCGTTGAAGAGTAATAACAATGTACTAATCGTCGAAAAGATTACCAAAAAGGCCGAAGAGCGTCTTAAGGAGGCAGGCTTACCGGTCCTCAAGAGAGAGGACGTAAAGAAGTTTGCTCACTTGGTGACCGTGGGTAAGGACGTATTCGAGGAGTGGGAGAGACTGAGGGAAGAAATCATAGAGAGTAACATCGATGCAGAAGATATAGAAAGGATATTACTTGAATATAGAATGGCCAGGTGGAAGTGAACTTTTACTATTGTTAGCACATTCATCTTTGGGATTCGCCGTGGAACTCCCTGTCCTCAATTGGAGTGAGGTGGAAGAGAAAATCGTGAGCTTCTTGAGAGATCTCAAGGACAAGACAGGCAGGAAAGCGGTTGTGGGCGTCAGTGGGGGAGTCGACTCCGCGACCGTGTTGGCATTATCCGTGAAGGCCTTTGGAGCTAAGGATGTGAGGGCAGTAATAATGCCGTCTCAAACCACGCCACCGGAAGATGTTGAGGACGCTAAGGAGTTGATCCAGAAGTTCGGCGTTACCGATTGGAAAATAATAAATATTAACAAAATATTGAAGAGCTATGAAGAAGCGTTAGGTAAGATGAACAAGGTGGTTAGAGGGAATACTATGGCGAGGATAAGGATGACCATACTGTACGCACTTGCACACGAGGACGGCTTGGTAATAGGGACCGGAGACAAGAGCGAACTCCTCTTAGGCTATTTCACTAAATATGGTGACGGAGCTGTGGACGTCTTGCCCATAGGAGATCTGTACAAGACTTGGGTAAGAAAGCTAGCCCTACACTTGGGCGTGCCCGAGAAGATAGCCTTGAAACCCTCTAGCCCCCGCCTCTGGTCCGGCCAGCTGGCGGAAGAGGAGTTGGGAATCAAGTACGAGGTGGCTGACGTAATACTCTACGGAATAGTGGACGAGGGTTTGAAGCCCAAGGAGGTCATAGAGAAGTACGGAGTTCCCGAAGAAGCGGTGAGGAGAGTAATAGAGCTAATGAAGAGAAATCAACACAAACTCCTACCCCCACCCATAGTGAAGATCGGTAAGAGAACAGCCTTTGAGTTCGCGCCCCTGATATCCGAGCTTGAGCTATAGAACTTATTAGCCATATTA
>WAOJ01000068.1 GCA_015521275.1 Desulfurococcales archaeon
CCACGGCTCCATCTATGGAAAACTGGTGGGGACCTATGTTCCTCTTCAAGACCTCCTCTGGGAGCCTTGAAGTGAGTAGCTCCCAAGTCCTCCCTTTAGGAGGATGAGAGCCCAATATGCCCCCGACGATTATCGTTCCGGCAGTCTCTTCTGGGCTTAACTCCTCTTGTGCCTTCGGTTCTAAAACAACCCAAGGCTTGGGCAGTTCGTTCAAGATTTTCACTACGCTCTCCTCCCTAAACCTTATTCCCCTCTTTTCCAACTCCTCCTTCAACTTCTCATCTTTCACGTTAGTTATGATGAGATTATCCTTGACTAACTCATAGGCGTGTTCATATTCATAAAGGAGCCAAAGGCTGAAGGGCTCCAAGTTCTCAACGACTATCAAGACCAAAATTCACTCCCCTCACTTCTGGTTAACAACTCTTAGGGAAGAGCCATTATAATCGTATATTATTTCCATTTCTTCTACAGAGTTCTCCAGCTTGAAAGCTTCAGCTATAATCCTCAACGTGGTCAAGTCCCCTCTCTCGGCAGCGTTGCGTATGGTAAATATTACATCCTTCAGAACCTTTTTCACGAGGGCATTACTCATCTTATCCAAGACGTCAGAGTAATCCTTAGGTACCTTGGACAAGGCTTTGGAAAGCTCCATTAGTCTTATTTCATTCACTTTGTCCATCAATTCCCTCAATACCTTGTCGGCCAAGACCCTTTGTGCATGTCTCACGAACTTCTCCAACTCCTCCTCTAATATCTTTTCCGCCTTCTCCACTTCACCTACTCTGTTGGCCATAAACCTGTTCGCCACATTAGCAACGCTCACTATGTCCTTGTAAACTACGTTAGGGTTCATTATGACCTTCTTATCCACGCTTGGTGGCTCTGCTATGTCCACTATTACCAATTTCTTCTTTACGTCCTTTATGTCGTCATATGTTATAATCTTGACGTTGCCTCCTATGGCAGACACCACTGCGTCAACTTCCTTCAGCAAGTCCTTTACCTTCTCTAAAGACACATATTCTCCATTAACCCTTTCAGCCAACTCCTTTGCCTTGTCCAACGTTCTGTTGGCTATGATTACCTTAGCCCCCTTCTTGGCAGCGTTAGTAGCAACTATCCTCCCAGCCATTCCGGCCCCTATGACAAGTATCTTCTTCCCTTTCAAGGAACCTAAGAGCTCTTCCAAGAGCTTGACAGAAGCTGAGGGTATGCCTATGCTTCCCTTACCCAAGGCCGTTTCGGTCCTAACCCTCTTTCCAACCTTTACTGCAGCCTCGAACAAGTGCTTGAGGTTCTTGCCCGCGTAACCTTCCTTCACTGCCTTGTCTATCGCCTCCCTCACTTGCCTCAAGATGTCTTGTTCTCCCAAAACCATGGACTCGAGGCCGGAGGCCACTCTGAACAAATGTCTAGCAGCGTCGATGCCGTACTTTACCACGAACTTCTCGTCCGGTATTGGTTCTCCTACCCTTGCCTCCAATATACTCTTTATGGACTCCTCCGTGGCCTTCTTGTTAGTAGTTATTGCGTAAATCTCAACCCTGTTGCACGTTTGTAAGACAACCACTTCCCTAACTGCAGGGACGCGCCTTATCGCTGAGTAAGCGGCCTCCAAGCTGGGGAACTGGGCCTTAGAGACCAACTCCAAACCGCTCTGCTTGTAGTTTAGGCCTACCATCAGCAAGTCGTCGAGGAATAAGGGTAAGCGTGTCGGAGCGGGCACTAGTACCCTCCATGATGGGGCTACCATTGATCGCTTATTTTCTTAGCTGAGGCATTGAGCTTAAGGGGTCCCTCCCACAAGGCCTTCCGGGAAACGGTTTGAAGCTTACTGAGTATGAGGACTTGATCCTACTTGAAGGGCCCGGCTTGGACCATGTACTGGATGAAAGAGACATAGATAGATTAATCTTGATAGACGATTACTTCTCCGAGATATATGGAGAATACATATTCGCTGGCTACGACACGGTGGCCCACCTCTTAAACGTGCTCCCGAGCATAGTAGACATGTATACTATAGCAGCCCTAATGATGAAGAAACCCGCAATAGTCGTGTGTGGCTTCGAAGGAGACAGATGCTTGCTGGCCCTCGCTTCATATTTGATCTATACTAAGGGACTTGAAGTGGAAAACGCCTTAGACGAGGCCAAGGATGTCTTAGGGAAGATATACGAGAAGGGGCTGGAACTTCCTAACAATGTAATAAACGCGCTGAAGGCCTTCAAGAGGCTTAGGGATTTGTTTGGCCCCTCAAACTTGTCCATATTGATGTCGTTGGGTATGAACTACGACTTCGGCTGGGGGAAGCTCCACTGGGGAGAGGGCCTAACTTGGCTCAACAACCTCCAAGCCCCGGACGATGTCTTCACTGCTTACGCTCTGCACTTCTTAGCGGAAGGTCACGGGAAGAGGGAAGAGATTTTCCCGAGGAGGATTGAGGCAGTCGGTAAGGAGAACTTGATAAAGTTCTTAGGCGAGGAGCTAGGGAATAAGGTATTGGAAATACTAGAAGCCTTTGCACTAAACAAAGAGAACGAGGGCGCCAAGGCCTTGAGGCTAATAGAAGAGCTTAAGCCAGGAGAGGGTAAAGTTAAGGACGTTTGGCGAGAAGGTAAGAGGCTAGTAATTGCCGGAGACTTTGATGATAAGGTTAAGGCCCTGTTGCCAGTACTGGGCTTGGAAGAGGTCACAAAAGCTTTTTAAGCATCGAGGAATCCTCGAACGAATGGCAAGGTGTTAGGTCATGTGTTTGGCAATCCCTGCAGTAATTAAGCAAGTGAATGACGACGGCACGGCCGTCGTTGACGTGTTCGGCAACGAGGCGATCATTGACGTGACCTTGTTAGAGGACCCCAAGCCAGGAGATAAGGTAATGGTCCATGCTGGGGCAGCAATAGCGAAGGTAGATGAGGAAATTTGGAAGGAGAGTTACGAAGTTTGGAAACAGATGCTCGAGGCCATGGGCATGCTCGAGGAACAGGGAGAAGCAGAAAACCCTCTCCCCAC
>WAOJ01000069.1 GCA_015521275.1 Desulfurococcales archaeon
GCTTGTCGCTCAAGGCGCTCAAGACTCCTAGATCGTGAGATATCGTTATTAGGTTTATTCCTTGCTTTTCCTTCATTTCCTTCAGTAGGTTCACTATCTGGGCTTGAACTATTACATCTAAGGCGGTAGTGGGCTCGTCGGCTATTACGTAAGTTGGGTTTAGGAGTAATGCTAGGGCTATTGCGACCCTCTGCTTTTGCCCCCCAGAGAGCTGGTGTGGATATTGGTCCGCTACTTGTGGGGGCAAGCTCACCTTCTTCAAGAGCCTTATAGTAACTTCTCTAGCTATCTCATCGTTCTCGAAGACTCCGTGTGCCTTCATGGTCTCTTTGAAGTGCTGGTAAACTGTATAAACCGGCGTCAGGCTGTTCATCGCCCCTTGAAACACCATACTTATTGTCTTCCACCTTATTTCCTTTCTAAAGGTCTCTTCGTCCATCTTGAGCAAGTCTTCTCCGTCAAGAAGTACCCTTCCGCCCACTATCTTTCCGGGCCTCTCGACCAACCTCATTATCGCCATTCCCGTGGTGCTCTTCCCACAGCCGCTTTCCCCGGCTATCCCTAAGTTCTCCCCTCTCCTAACCTCGAAGCTCACTCCGTCCACCGCTCTGACCACGCCTTTCTTTGTGAAGTAGTAGACCTTGAGATTCTCAACCTTGAGCATGGTTCACACCTCCCTTAACCTCGGGTTGAGTATAACGTCCATCGCGTAGCCTATTAGGGCGAAGCCCAACGCCACTAGAGCCGTCATTATGCCCGGAGGTAGAACCCACCACCAGTAGCCGTTGACGGCAGCTCCGTAGACGTTGGCGTCGTGGAGCATCCAGCCCCAAGTCGGCACGTTGGGATCTCCCAAGCCCAAGAAGTCCAAGCTCACCTCCGTTAGTATTGCTCCGGGGACGCCCAAGGCCACTTGGGCCATCATGAATGGAGCTATTTGTGGTAAGATGTGCTTTAACATTATCCATCTAGAGGTGGCACCGACTGCCTTGGAAGCCAACACGTAGTTCTCGTTTTTGAGTTGTAAGACCATCGACCTAACTACTTTAGCTACTCCCATCCAAGAGAACACTGCTATTAGCACCATTATCAGCCATATGTTGGGCTTAAGCAATATGGTCAAGAGTATTAGTAAAGGCAAGCCTGGTATGGAGTACCAGACGTCCAATATCCTTTGCAATACCCTATCCACCCAGCCCCCGAAGTAGCCAGAGACCAAGCCGTAGAGGGTTCCCCAAGTAGCAGCTATTATGCTGGTCAGTATTCCTATTAGTAAGCCGTACGGCAAGCCCAGCATCGTATATATGAAAATATCCCTCCCGAAGACGTCGGTGCCCATCAAACCGTATACTGTCCCATCTACGAGGAGCTTGGAGGAAGCCTTGAACTTGCCTATTCCCACAAAGGTTACAGTAATGTAGTACGTGCCCTTTTGCCTAAATATCGCTGCAGTGGGGAGGGTAGCGTTTATGTTGTTCAAGTTAGCCCAGTTCATTATCGCGTTCTTGGCCTCATCGAAGTTATTCAATGAGATCACGTTAGGCAAGTTGGTTATGGTGTCTTGGATGGCAGTCACCTTGAATTTTGGACCGTAGATCTTTATTATTACCGCTGGAGCGAACTTAGTGTAAGTGGCATTTATAACAATCTTAACGTCGTTTGGCGGAACGTCCCATTTGTAATTTATCTTGAAGATGTAGGTTATATTGGTGGCTGAGCCGTACAATTCCTTCTTTAAGACGTTGATGGGCTTGAACCACTTCGTGGGCACAGCTGAATGCGGATTGAAGGCAGAGACCCACTCCGGTGGGACTGCTGAGGGGTAAAGCGACCAGTAGTTTGTGTTCCTCCACAAAGCTATGTACTTTTGGAATGCGAAATACGAGTAAATTGCGGCAATGCTCAATATCACAATTACAGCTATTCCGGTTAACCCGCTCTTGTAGCTCAAGAGTTCCTTTAAGGTTTCCACGGTCCTTCACCTCCTCAACCTGGGCTCCAAAATTATGTACAACACGTCCAAAATTAGCATCGTGACAACGAAAATAAGCGTAAACATGTATGTTAACCCCAATACTACCGGTACGTCCAAAGTTTCTATGGCTTGCCAGTAGAGCAAGCCCATACCGGGCCAGTTGAAGACTATTTCCGTTATTATGGCCCCGCTCAAGGAGGCTATTATGCTCAAGGCGACCATGGTTAATATCGGCGGTAGCGAGGGCCTCAGTATGTGCCTTATCAGTATTACCCTTTCCGCCAACCCTCTGGCCTTAGCAGCTAAGACGTAGTCCTCTTTGGTGGCTCCTACTAGGATGCTCCTGGTCACGTAGGCCCAGCCGCCGAAGCTCACGGCTACTATGGTGAGCAAGGGCAAAGCTAAGTGCCTCAAGAAGTCCAACGCTAACGCCAAAGGTTGCTTGGGCGGAGGGACGCTAAGCATTCCTCCGGAGGGGAATAGCTTCAACTGGTACGAGAATATCTCTATAGAGAGCATTCCTATCCACCACATCGGGAAGCTCGCGCTTATGAGAGCGGCAAACGTTACGAACTTGTCTATGAAGGATCCCCTCTTCCTGGCCGCTACTAAGCCTAAGGCTATGCCTACTATAGCCGTTATTATAGTAGCTGTTGTAAAGAGCAGGACAGTGTTCGGTAACCTTTCCATTATGATGTCTCTGACCAGCCTAGATCCGCTGTTGGAGGTCAGCACTTGGCTCCTAAGGTCTAGCGTTACTACGCTCATCAAGTAATTGGGTAGGTTTGCGTACCAAGGCTTGTCCAGTCCTTGGGCCTTTATCTGTTGTTCAGCCAACTTCTTTATCACTTCGTTTATTTTCGATCCCAGCTTCTGGACCAACTGAGGGTTGCTCATCACGGTCCTCTTTACGCTCTCATATATCATTGCCTTCTTGATCTGGGCTATGGTCCCTCCGAAGAGAGCTACGGTCACTATGAGCACTATTAAAAGTACTATGGCCGAGTCCACAACCCTGCTCAATATCATTAAGGTTAGTTGCTTGTTGTACTTCAACCCTATTACTAACAAGAGAAGCCAAGGGACGAGCGAGAGCAGGGGGTAAGTGAACGTTAAAATTGAAGCCAATATGAACAGCGCTATAACAATCGCCTTGATCAACTGTTCCCCCTTTCAAGGCTGGTGCTGAGGCTACACCTCTAAAGTTTACCCTAACCATCGCGTGACTAAACTAGATTTAACTTAAGGGTAAGAATGGGTTCGGAACCAATAGTTATTGAAAGGTATGAGGAAGTAGAGAAGAGCTGGGAAAACGTGCTAAAGGAAATGAGCGACGAACATAAGAAGCGGTTGGAGAAGCTCTTGGAGGAGGGCGCTTGTACTCAGTCGATGAGGAGAAGGTAGTTGAGTTCTTGGATAAGGTAAAGCCCCAGAGGGTCCTTGTAGAGGGTCCTCCGGGCCTGTTCAAGCAAGTTGAGGAAGTCTGCTCAACGGTGGAGGAAAAAGGGGTCGAATGCTTTAAGTCAGCTATGCCTACCTTCGGCGCTTGCTTAGTATACGAGTTCTTCCCGGCTGAAGCAATAATACACTTGGGCCACTTTCCGTACAAGTGGTGGAGACCCAAGAAGCCCACCTTATTCTTGGAAGTACCGTACATGAGGTTTCCGAAGGTCGAGGTACCCGACGAGTTAAGAGGGAAGAGGGTTCAACTTCTGGCAAGCGCTCAACACGTCCACGTATTGGACGATCTGAAGGAAGTTCTTAAAAAAGAGAACGTTGAGGCGGAGGTCGGAGGCTTAGTGCTGGGCTGTGACTTCACCAACGTTAGGAGAGGCTTCGACGAGTACTTGGTTGTAGCCGGCGGTCGCTTCCACGCCTTGGGCTTGGCGTTGTACTTGAAGAGGACCGTATGGCAGCTAGACCCCTACTCAGATACCTTTAGCAAGGTTGACCCTAAGAGGACGTTGATGAAGAGGTATTGGAAAGTTCAAACGGCCTTAGAGGAAGAAACGTTTGCAATAATAGACGGTCACGAAGGTCAGAGCAGAGAGGCCTTGGTCAAGGGCTTAAAGATCTTAGCAAAGAGAGCCGGAAAGAGGGTGAGGGTCTACAAATCCTTAATACTAACGAAGGACTTCTTGCTAAACTTGCCGGAAAGGGTAATAGTTATAGCTTCTTGTCCGAGATTAGCCCTCGACGACTTCGGAGACGTCGAGGAGAAGGTAGTGCTGGCCCCCGGGGAAGCTAGAGGTGCCTTGCTCGGCTTAGACAAGTACTCCTTCCCGTGGTGAACAATATTAACTTCCAAGTATAATCGGTCTCGTGGACGCGAGATGAAGAGGACCTCAAATGTAATGG
>WAOJ01000070.1 GCA_015521275.1 Desulfurococcales archaeon
ATGTAATAGCTAAGGTTTATACCGTTGCAAAGAAAATCGGTGTAGCAGCCATGAATGTACTGGGAGCCAAGGGCTTCAACGTGATTTCGAACAATGAGAAGGTTGCCGGACAAGAGGTATTCCACTTCCATGTTCATGTAATACCTAGGTATACCGGCGACGAACTTAGGTACGACGTGAAGGGCTACAAATACACAGAGGGAGAGGCAGACGAAGTGGCTAAGAGATTAAACGAAGCACTGAAATAAGGTATTTAGCCTTACTGCCCCGCAGACGCGGGGTAAGGGAGGAGTGGACATTCCTACTAAATGGTACAACATTCTCCCTGACTTACCCAAGCCCTTATCCCCGCCAAGGGATCCCAAAGGAGCAGAGGAGGAGTTTTCAAGGATTGAACTCCTCCTGAAGGTTCTGCCCAAGAAGCTGATATGGCAAGAGAACACTGTGGAAAGATGGGTTCCTATACCGGACGAGGTCTTGGACATTTACAAAGAAATAGGGCGCCCAACGCCCTTGATGAGGGCCAGAAGGCTTGAGAAGCTCTTGGATACGCCCGCCAGAATATACTTCAAATATGAGGGAGCGACTCCCACGGGCAGTCACAAAATAAACACCGCAATACCTCAAGCGTATTACGCGAAAGAGGAAGGCGTGGAGGGCCTTACAACAGAAACGGGAGCCGGACAGTGGGGAACAGCCCTAGCACTCGCGGGAGCCATGTACGATATGCCGGTCAAGGTTTTCATGGTACGCAGCAGCTACGAGCAAAAGCCCTACAGAAGGGTGATAATGAGGCTTTACGGAGCCGACGTAACCCCATCCCCAAGCGAAGAGACGGAGTTCGGTAAGAAGATATTGAAGGAGAACCCTAACCACCCCGGAAGCCTAGGAATAGCGATGAGCGAAGCTATAGAGTATGCCCTCAAGAAGAACTGGAGGTATGGTGTGGGTTCTGTCATGAACTTCGTCTTGCTGCACCAGAGCATCATAGGCTTAGAGGCCATGAAACAGATGGAGGAACTGGGCGAGGAACCGGACGTTTTAGTGGCGTGCATTGGTGGAGGCTCAAACTTCGGCGGCTTGGTGTTCCCGTTCTTAGGCCAAGAGCTCCAGAGGACTAAGGACCCTAAGAAGAAGAGGAGAAGGTACATAGGTGTAACGCCCTCGGAGGTACCCAAGTTCAGTAAAGGCAAGTATGAGTACGACTTTGCTGATGCTGCCGGATTATTGCCTCAGCTTAAGATGCACACTTTAGGTCATACGTTCACTCCACCTCCCATCTACGCGGGAGGTTTGAGATACCACGGAGTAGCACCGACTATCTCGTTACTGTATGAGGAGGGCTGGATTGAAATAAGGGAATATGAACAAAGGGAGTGCTTCGAAGCTGGTCGGCTCTTCGCCAAGGCTGAAGGTATAGTACCAGCTCCAGAGACTAACCACGCTATCAAAGCAGTCATAGACCTAGCTCTGGAGGCCAAGAGGAAGAACGAGGAGATGGTTATACTATTTAACTTCAGTGGTCACGGCCTCTTGGACTTGGGCAACTACCAGAGCGTCCTTAACCTCTAGGTGTCGTTTAATGAAGGTCCCGTGCCCCTTCTGTGGGGTAGGCTGCAAGCTGGACGTTGAGAAGGAATTGCCAGTGGGTCTAGCTTGTCCTAAGGGTTACGAAGCCTTTAACTTCTATCGGAAGAATCCAATAGAAAGGCCATTGCTTAGAGAGGGAGACGTGTTCCATGAAGTTAAACTGGAGGAAGCCGCTGAGATAGCGTCACAATGGATAATGGAAAGCAAGACGAAGTATTTCATAGGGTCCGCTGAAGACGTCAATGAAGTCGCGTGGAGCCTCCAAAAGCTCGCTAGGTTCTTGGGGGTCAACGACATAGACCACTGTGGCAGGGTTTGTCATGCCCCCACCGTAGAGGCCTACAAAAGGATCTTTGGAACCACAACAACTCCCTATAAGTTGGGTGACGAAGTAGAAGACTTGCTCATTGTGGGGTCAGACGTTTCTGTAACCTATCCCGTACACTGGATCTTGCTCAAGAAGAGCGCTAGGAGAGTGGTCGTCGTTGATGCATGGGAAAGTTTCACCATGATGCAAGCCGATGACAAACTCATCGTTCCTCCTGGCCCGGGTTTCTACGCTTTCTCCGAAGTAATTTACTCATACGAATTCGGAAGGGAGGTCCCAAGATGGGTTAAAGATTGGGTTGTCGTGGATGAAGTCCTAGAACTTTGGAAGTCGTTGGAAAGGCCCGCCTTAGTTCACGGAATGGGAATAACCCATTCCGGTTACGGTTATTCCTCAATAGTTAGACTTGTTCAAGCAATCATGAAGAGAGGTGGGACCGTAGCTACTCTTAGGGGAAAGGCCAACGTCCAAGGCGCAGGGGATATGGGTCTGAACCCGTATCCCCCAGCACCCATCGATAAGTTAGAACATGCATGGGGCTTTGGTTTGAATCCCAAGCCCGGAATAGACTTGGTTCAAGCCTTTCAAGTGCCCAGAGATTTATATTACATACAGTGTCAAAATGTCGTAG
>WAOJ01000071.1 GCA_015521275.1 Desulfurococcales archaeon
ACATGAAGGAGTTCGACGCGAACGTTCTGGGAAGCTTCAAGAATTACTTGGTATTGGACAAGACCGCCTTCTATCCCGAAGGCGGTGGCCAGCAAGCCGACACGGGAGTAATAATCAGTGGCGAGAAAACCTTTAGAGTCAAAGACGTACAAAAGGTGAATGACGTAATAGTGCACGTGTTAGATAAGGACTACGACGGAGGAAAGCTGGTAATAGGCAAGATAGACTGGGAGAGGAGGTACCGCTTGATGAGGCACCACACAGGAACGCACGCCTTGTTGGGAGCCTTGAGGAAGGTCTTGGGAGACCACGTGTGGCAAGCGGGAGCTGAAAAGACCCCGGAGAAGGCGAGGTTCGACTTCACTCACCACAAGCCCTTAACCAAGGAGCAAATAAGGGAGATAGAGAGGGTAGTGAACAAGGTTATAGATGAGAGGAGGAGGATAAGGGCCTTTACCTTGCCTAGGAACGAGGCAGAGGCGAAGTACTGGTTTACGATATATCAGGGAGGAGTTCCAATGAGCAAGGACATAAGGCTTGTAGAAATAGAGGACTGGGACGTGGAGGCCTGCTTCGGGACTCACTTGCACAACACGGGCGAGATAGGAGGAATTAAAATTATCAATACGAAGAAGATACAAGACGGCGTTGTAAGGGTGGAGTTCGTCGCCGGCACTAGGGTTCCGGAAATAGCTCAAGAACTAGAGGACAAGGTTGAAGCCATAGCGGAGCTGGTCAAGGGAGATCCGAGCAACGTGGTGAAGAAAGTCGAAGGCTTGGTTAAGAGGTTAGAGGAGCAGAAGAGGGCTCTGAGCGAGTATCAGAAGTTATTGAAAGATATCTTGAGCAGGAACTACGAGACGTTCGGAAAGATAAAGGTAGTGAAGCTCCCGGTAAACGACCAAGAGTTAGCGCAAGAGGTGCTAAGAGAGCTGAGCAAGGACTCAGTGGCTGCAGTGGTAATTGGAAATAGGGCTGAGCTTGCCAGCCCAGAGGACGTGGGCTTGGGCAAGATGGTTAGGAAGTACTGCAAGGGAGGAGGAAAGGGCAAGAGAGCTACCATGGTTTGTGAGAGCGAGGAGAAGGTTATGGAGGCTTTGAGGAAGCTGGGAGAGGAGCTTTAGGGTCCGGTGGCGGCCCCGCCGGGATTTGAACCCGGGACTACCGGCTTAGAAGGCCGGCGCCCTTTCCTGGCTAGGCGACGGGGCCCCGTTAGGGGCCTAATACGGAGCCTTAATTAATCCTCACGCGTCCCCGGGGACACAAACCTTTTTAAAACACTTTCTCTCTTAGTTTGAACCGGCCGTAAAAAACTTTATATATTATGCTGTGAGCTATAACCTTGCGGTGGCAACTGTGGCCATAATACCGGTGCCCCTTTTCAGCCTAGGCCCCAACGAGATGCTAATACTCTTGATCTTCGCCTTGCTCCTGTTCTTAGGACCCTCCAAGATACCCGAGTTGGCGAGGAGCATTGGCGAAGCCTACAGGGAGTTCAAGAAGGCTGCGGAGGGCGAATACCACGAAGAGGTCGAGGTAAAGAAGGAGGAGAAGAAGGAAGAGGAGCTCGACATAGAGCAACTCAAAGCCTTGGCCATGAAGCTGGGCGTGAACCCAGAGGGCAAGAGTGCTGAAGAGCTGAAGAAGGAGATAATTGCCAAGGCCAAGGCCGAGGGCCTACTCGATAGCGAGAAGAAGTGAAGGTGAATATACCTCAACTTTTTCACTACACTAGGGGCACTTGAATGGATTTAAGGAAGATTAAGAGAATATTGTGGAAGCTCAATCCCTTCAAGTGCGACCTAGAGAAGGCGTACGAGATAGAGGACTATACTACCACCTCCAAGAGCTCTTGAACACCATAAGGAGGTCCATAATAGCCTTCTTGGTCGCAATATTGGTGGTAATATTCTTTCCCATAAATTGGATAACTTGTCCCTTGTTCCACCTCTACTGCAACCCAGCAGAGGTGGGCAAGGCCATAGGGGCTCAATACATAGCGGACTTGCTCAAGTGGTTCGGCTACGTCCCAGCAATGGTGGCTTTGCTAAGGATAATAACGTTGGCAATAACCAAGATGGGAGTTCACCCTATAATATGCCACGCCGAGAGCTTGTTCAACGCCTACGTGACGGTAATAATATGGGGAGCCATACTCCTAGCTGCTCCATACATAGCCTTCCAGTTCCTTTGCTATATATGGCCAGCTTTGGAAGAGCACGAGAAGAAGAGCTTGAGGAACGGCTTGCTAGCGACCATAGGTCTCTTCGCCTTAGGGGAGTTCTTCGCTTTTACCATAGTGGTCCCCTTCGGCTTCGAGCTAGTAGTGATCTTCGGCCAAGCGGCTGGAGCCTCGGCCACTTGGTGTTTATCGGATGCAATAGAGTTTGCCGTGTTAACGGCGATAGTTACCGGCCTCTCCTTCCTCTTGCCAATAGTTGTCTACTTCTTGGTCTTGGCCGGTGTACTCAGGCCTGAGCAACTCAAGGGTAAGAACTTGAAGATAGCGTTCTTCGCGATAATGTTCTTAGCGGCCGTAATAACCCCCGGTGGGACCGGAATAAGCATGTTAGCGATAGGAATACCGATGTTCATACTATACTACTTGGCCATAGTATTTGCTGAGAGAGCGATGAAAGAGAAGGAAGAGAGGGAGAAGAGACAAATGGCTAGGATGGAGACATTTAAGCCCTAAGGCTCGGCGAAGAGCGGCTTCCTCACCTATCAGTCCCGGATTCTGACCTCATCGCCTCCACCAGCCTCCTAGAGGCCCTCCCCAAGAGCTTGTTTACCAGCTTTTCATATTCTACCTTGGGTAAGATCGCTCCGGCCGCTCCTCTATGGCCACCTCCTTTGCCTCCAAGCTCTTCGGCGAGCTCGCTCAAGAACTTTGCCAAGTCCAAGTACTTCTGTGCCCTCGGGGAGGCCCTCGCATAAACCCTAACCTCGTCCTTCTCTTCCCTCACGACGAAGGCCACGTCTAGACCCATTGAAAGCAGCGCCTTAGCTACAGAGGACTCGTGGGCCCCTATTTCAGTAACCCCTATTACGAAGTCCTTTACCTTTCTGTGCACTAGCCTCTCGCAGGCCTTCACCTTAGCTATTTTAACTGAAATGTCCTCTTCCCTTTGCTCCCCCAATATTGAGAAGGCTTTGGAAACGCTGCCGTATCTGGACAAGTACTCCATTGCAGTGAACGTGCTGGGCTTCGCTAACCTGAAGACCTTACTGTCGTAAATTATTCCGGCCATGAGGGCCTCAGCGACAGCCTTGGGCAATTCCAAGCCTAAGGACCTGAAGGCTAGTGCAACTATCTCGGAGGTTGAAGAAGCTTGGGGATAAACCATGAAAGGTCTTAGGTCACCTTCGGCGTGGTGATCTATCCTTAGGTAATCCTTGCCCTCCAAGCTTATGCCGGGGAGCTGGGAGCTGGAGGCGGTATCAACTATTATCAAGACGTCCTCCTCCGGTTCCTTTTGCAAGAACTCCAAGCCCAAGTGCTCCGCAACCCTCTTGCCTTGGGCAGAGAGGCCTTGGGGAGCATAACCCTTAGCGGAGAACATTATCATGAAGGGAGAGGCGGAGGCCACAGCATCCGGGTCCGCGTGCCTATGAACTATTACCCCTACCTTCTCTCCTTTTATCTTCTCAATCAGCTCTTCAGCCTTTTCCTTTATGTTCGGTAACGTGGAGCACTCCCCCATTTCGGGACCTAAGGCTTAAGCGCTAAGGTCCGCTTAAATGAGGTCCCGAAGGCCTTTGAGCGCGAAGGGCCTTGAAGGTCTCCATAGTCTATTACCCGGGGGATCCGGCTGCTAAGGGAGCAGCTGAGGTATTGATGAGGGAAGGCTATGACGTTCAAGAACTCAAAACGGACGCCCCATTCTCTGACTTTTCCGAAGTAGATGGAGATGCCTTCATAGTGCTCTCGAGGCACTCAAGCGAGAAAAAGGTCAAAGCCTTCACAGTCCACCACACCGGAAACTTCGGGGAGGCCAACTTAGGCGGGAGGCCGAGGGAGCTGAGCTATTCCTTCCCTTCATTGGCTTGCAAGCTTCTGAGGGCCTTAAAGGCTAACGCCAGAGAAGGGTACGACGTAACTTACGAGGCTACCCATCACGGCCCGACCATAGATAAGCCCTTGGTCTTCATAGAAATAGGGTCGAGCGAGGAGGAGTGGAAAGACCCTAAGAACCACGAAGTCTTGGCCAAGGCAGTAATGGAGTACGAGGAGAAGGAGTGCCCGGAGGTTAAAGCGATATGGCTGGGAGGGCCACACTACAGCAAGAGGGCCTCCAAGAGGTGTTTGGAGGGAGAAGCCTCAATAGGCCACATAGCTCCCAAGTACGCTTCAGAGTGGTTGGACGAGGAAATGGTAAGGAAGATGGTTGAGAGGAGCGCTGAGGAGATAAATATAGCCTATTTGGAGAAGAAGAGCTTTAAGGCTGAGAAGAGGAAGGAACTTTTGAAGATCTTGGAGGAAATGGGCTTGGAGGTCAAGCTGGTCTAGCGGCTCTCAAGTATTCGTAGATTAGCCTTCGGGGCTCCACCTCCCTAGGCCCCTTCTCCAATACCTCCATTATCGCTTCATAAGCCTCCAAAAGCCTGTCCTTGGGCAGGAAGGGCAAGAACCTAACCTCAACCAAGGTCTTAAGGCCTTTGAAGAAGCTCTCCCCATCCCCTTCCATCAAATCCTTAAAGGCCTTGGGGTTTGGAACCCCCTTCCACCTCGCTATAGCTGGCCTGAAGACCCACCTCTGCATCCCGTTGGAAACCTCTTCCCTCTTAGCGGTAGTAATGCCCATGTCCACGTTCCTAGCGAACAGCTCTCCCCTCTCATAGCCCTCTGCTAACTCTTCAACGGTTAAGGCGGATAGGTCCTTGCAAGGCTCAGCCTCTTGCAAGCTCCCTGAGAGGAGGTCCCACAGTATTTCCTCATACGATGAGAAAGCCTTCGGGGCCCAGACGTTAGGGGGGCTAGCCCAAGAGGTCTTGGAGAAGTCCATCCAAGCTTTTACTCTGTATTCCCTCCAACCGTCGAAGGGCGAGTTCCAGAACCTCTCCAAAAGCCTCGGACTCCAAGTGTTTATTGCTGAAAGAGCTTGGGGCAAGTCTTTCACGTCTAACCATATCTGGCTGGAAGCCATGGTAGCTATTTCCCAGTGGGAGTAGCCGTACCAGTGGAGGAGCCTGTAATGCCCTCTGGGAGTCGCGTTCCTCAAGTACCACCTCTTGCCGGGGCTCGGGAAGTAGCCCTTATCGTAAACCCTGAAGCCCATATCCTTCACTTCTTCCAAAATGCTAAAGGCCTCCTCAACCAGCTCTTCGAACGAGTTCTTGGGCCCAACGGATATTTCTATAATAGCAGAGGTAGTGTCGCTCTTAACGATAGTTCCCTTCCTCTCAACGCCCACCACTTGGCCCGTACAAGGGTCCTTAACTTCCTCTCCTCCCAACCTTTCTAGAATTTCTAAGAACTCTTCCCTCACGACGGGCCTATTATCTTTCAAGAGTACGGCTTCCAACTCTAAGCCCGTGGAGATATTATTCCACCTCCTCCAACGTTACACGGATGGAGGCTTATGTTTGGAAACATAGCCGGCGCCCCCGTTAGCAAGTATAGGGACGCCTTCAACAGGTTATCCAAGTTCTTGATGGATAAATACGAAGGATGCTTACTAGCCATGATCTTCTCGCCCTCCTCAGCTCCATCCCTAGACCCCAGCTTTCTGGGTACCAAGCTGAGCCTCTTACTACAAGACATAAAGGACGAGTGCAACAGGCTCTTCGTCCAACTCTTGGCCTTCGGGGGAAGCATAACCTTCCCCGAGTACTTCGATAAAACCGTTAGGAACATGAATATAAATGAGGTAATTTATATAATACCGACCAGGGCCGGAGCCTCCGCCTCCCTGATGGTAGCTGCAACTCACGACAAGATGTACCTAAACCCTTGGACCATTCTAGATCCGTTCAACATCTCCATTTCAATACCGCCCGGTGCCCCCAAGGACATATCCCTCTTCATAGCGATGTCTGAGCTAATAATGAATATGATGAAGAGTGAGGGTAAGGACTTAACTCAGCAAATATCTTACCAAGCCCTGAGCCTCATGGCCGCCCACGGAACGCTCTACGAGTACATAGAAGCCCAGAGGCTCCTAAACTACTTGAACGACCTTATAGAGTACAAGATAAAGGACAAGCTCAAGATTTCAGTAGAGGAGTTCAAGGAAGTGTTCCTAGGAACTGAGAGCAAGCCTCCGTCGCACGTCTCCGGAACGGAGGCCATAGAGATATTTAGGGAAGCCTACATAATGGATAATAACTTGCTCAAGCTTAGTTCGTATTTGGAGAAGAGCGCGGTGGAGGAAATGGAGAACACCGGCACGAACGGCTTAATAATAACACATAAGTCCGAGATGAGGATAGGAGGAGGTATACAAGTGGCCCAAGTGGTTCCTCATTTTTAAATCTTCTTCTTCACTTACGGCAAGATCTACTACTTGATAAGGGGGACACGTAGGTTCAGTAATACACGGGCGGAAGTTTGGTACGTGAACCGAAGGAAATGCTCCCCATAACGAAAAGGCCTCTGGAGCCGGTGTTGCTGCTGAACAAAGACTACGAATGGCTGTGGAAGAACAGCGTTGAAACGGAGATGGAAATTTACTCAAAGCTCCTAAACGCTAATACCGAAGATTTGATCAATATTGTTGAGAACATAAAGGAATACGTGGTAAAGGTTGGAGAGTTCAAGAGCATGAAAGAAGTGATGAAAGCCATGGAGGAGTACCCCTATATAACATTAGACGAGAAGGTGCTGAAGCAGTTTCCAGACGAGGACTTGTTCAAGGTTTACTTCTTCAATAAGATATATATGCCAATAATGGTCAAGGGAGTTCACGACGTCTTGGCCGGCTTGGTGGACATGATGAAGGTATCGGGCTGGATGGCTATATCTGAAGGAGATAGGAGGAGTGAGTCCATACTGATAGCTGCTAGGGAGGTCCTCTTCGACATTGGCCTAAGCATTGTTACCATCTGCCCGAGAGGGACGCCGGAGAGGATGCCGGAAGAAGCGATTAACGTCATGAAAGCAGTATTCTACGGTGAGAAGCCTATCCTACACAGCTGTTCCTTAAGCACACTCCTAGCGAACAGGAAGAACGAGCAGCTGGCCAACGCAATAAACGACTACATAAAGGAGAACAACCTCTACGACTTGAAGGTTCTGGCAGACGGCTTGAACGAGCTGAACTGGGGTGTGATAGGGATAGCTTTGAGGGAAGCTTATGAGCTTGCCTTAGACTACCTCAAGGATTTGGACGTCACGGAGTTCGGCATCAAGACCTTCACCAAGAGCTTGTTGGGCTACATAAATGCTGTGAAGGACGAAAATGCTGAGGAGCTGTTGGGCCTAGTAATGGACGGCCTTACGAACAAAGAGAATGTGAACGAAGAGGTCTTCATGATGGGCGTAACGTTGGCTCCCTATTACACCGTGCAAGGTATAATAGACTTCGACCCCATGATAACCGCCTCCAACTGGAACGGCCTTTACCGCTTGGCCCTCTTGGAAATTAAAAAGGGTAAAGGGTAAGGATTTTTTGGCTTGCCCTCACCACGCTCCCGGGTTTGATAATATGCCAAGCACCATAGCCGAGAAGATATTGGGAGCGAAAGTAGGTAGGGAAGTTTCGCCGGGAGAAATAGTGGTAGTGGAGCTTGACGGAGTAATGGCGCAAGACGGCACGGCTCCTTTGGCGATAAAGGTAATGAACGAGAGGTTTGGAGGGGAAAGGGTAAAGTATCCGGAGAGGGTTGCCTTCGTAATAGACCACACCGCCCCCAGCAACAACCCCGGCACTTCGGAACTACACATACAGATGAGGAGGTTCTGCAGGAGGCACGGCTGCACCCTCTACGACGTGGGAACCGGGATATGTCACCAAGTGATGGTCGAGGAGGGAAGGGCTTGGCCGGGAGCTGTCTTCGTGGGCGCCGACTCCCACACGGTAACCTACGGAGCCTTGGGAGCCTTCGCAACGGGAGTGGGCTCCACTGACGCAGCCATAGCAATGATGACCGGCAAGCTCTGGTTCAAGGTTCCGGAGGCATTGAAGTTCAACTTGGTGGGCAAGTTCAGAGAGGCGGTTATGAGCAAAGATTTGATACTCAAGATAATAGGTGACTTGAAGGAGGACGGAGCTACTTACATGAGCGCCGAGTTCTTGGGAGATGGACTAAAGGACATGAGGATGGATTCAAGGTTAACGGTCAGCAACATGGTAGTGGAAATGGGAGCCAAAGTAGGACTGATGCCAGCTGATGAAATAACCATGGAGTTCGTGAAGGGAAGGGCTAAGGGAGTTCCAAAGCCAGAGCTCACCTATCCGGACCCCGGGGCCCACTACAAGGACGAGTTCACCTATGAACTGGACAAGATAGAGCCCATGGTAGCGAAGCCCTACTCCCCGGCGAACTCCGTCCCGGTCTCAGAGGTTGAGGGCATAGATGTAGATCAAGTGTTCATAGGAAGCTGTACCAACGGAAGGTTGGAAGACTTCGCCGTGGCGGCAAAGATATTGAAGGGCAAGAAGATAGCTCCTAACACTAGGTGTATTGCAATAGCAGCGTCTAGGAACGTCTACATGGAGGCCTTGAAGAGGGGCTACGTGGATACTTTGGTGGAGGCCGGGTGCATGGTTACCTTCGGCACTTGTGGACCTTGTGTGGGAGCCCATTACGGGGTGCTGGGTCCCGGAGAGGTAGGCTTGTTCACCACAAACAGGAACTTCAGGGGGAGGAGCGGTCATAGGGACAGCAAGGTTTACTTAGCGAGCCCGGCTACCGCTGCTGCTTCAGCCATAGAGGGCAAGATAACTGACCCGAGGAAGTACTTGAAGATGAGGGTTAGGGACTTAGAAATATAACTTTAATTTAAATAGTTAATAATCATACCGTCCGAGCCCAGAAAGAGCTCGAAACCTTGCTCAAGTGGATGGGCAAAGAGGTTTATGAGATAAAGAGCTTGGAAGACCACAACAAG
>WAOJ01000072.1 GCA_015521275.1 Desulfurococcales archaeon
GCATGTACTCGTTGAGCTTTCTGCCAGTTATTATCAAATCTTTGGCCAACCCCTTCATTGGGTTAGCTAACATGTAGGGGTCCTTGGTTAAGCAAGGTCCCCCGACCCCCGGGCCGGGCAAGTGGATGTTTACCCTAGGGTGGGTATTGGCTAACCTTATCACCTCCCACACGTTTGCCCCTAGCTCCTCAGCCAGCAAAGCCAAGGCGTTGGCGAAGGCTATGTTTAGGTCTCTGAAGGTGTTTTCAGCTAGCTTGCTCATCTCCGCGTTTATCGCTGAGGTCTCTATTACTCCTCCGCTGGTCAACTTTTCGTAAACCTTCTTTGCAGCTTCAACGTCTTCCTTGCTCAAGCCGCCTATGAGCTTTGGAACGGTAAACAGCTCGACCATTGCCTTGCCGGGGGCCAGCCTCTCCGGGGCGTGGACCAAGTAAAATTCCCCGTGCTTGAGGCCGCTCTCTTCCTCCAAGATCCTCTTTGCAAAGCCTTGCGTGGTTCCGGGAGGGATTGTTGACTCTATTATTACCACTTGTCCCTTCTTGAGCCTCTTGCCTATTTCTTTCAAGGCGCTCTCTAGGTAGCTCAAGTCGGGCTTGCCGTCCTTAACCGGCGTAGGAACGGCTATTATTATTGCGTAAGCGTCCCTTATCTCGTCGTAGTTGGTAGTAGCCTTAAGCTTGCCCTTTTCGACCACTTCCTTGAGCATTTCTGGCAGCTTGGGCTCCTCTATCGGAGGTATTCCCTTGTTTATCATCTCCACCTTTTTTGGGACTACGTCTACGCCCACCACTTCAAAGCCCTTGTAGGCTAAGGCTGTGGCCAAGGGTAGGCCGACGTAGCCTAAGCCTATTACCGCTACCTTCAAGACGACTTTACCCAGTATAAGAGGCCTAGGAGGGAATAAGAAGAAGTTTCGTCAAAAGAGAGGTTTCCACTTATTGAGCTTCTCCTCTAGCTCCGCGAGCCTCTGTAACATTACCTTCCTCTCTATTCCAGCGACCATGTACCTCGTCCTTATTACAGCATCCGGGTTAACGCTTATGCTGTCTATTCCGGCCTTCACTAGGAACTCCACTAGCTCCGGATACACGCTGGGACCTTGGCCACATATGCTGACGGTTCTGCCGTACTTGTGGGCGGTTTCGATGAGCATCTTTATTGCCTTCAATACTGCCGGGTCCCTCTCGTCGAAGTAGCCCATCCTAGCCAGCAAGTCGCTGTCCCTGTCGGCTCCCAACACTAGCTGGGTTAGGTCGTTGCTTCCTATGCTGAAGCCGTCCACTAGCTGGGAGAACTGGTCCGCTAGCAATACTACGCTCGGCACCTCTGCCATTATCCATACCTTGAAGTCCCTGCTCCTCTTCAGTCCTTCATCCTCCATTATCTTCAAGACCTTCTCAACTTCCCAAGTGGTCCTAACGAACGGCAGCATTACCCAGACGTTCTTGAGGCCGTACTCTTCCCTAACCTTCTTTATCGCCCTTACCTCCAGCCTGAAGGCGGGCTCGAACTTGGGGTGGATGTACCTAGATACGCCCCTCCAGCCGAGCATTGGGTTCCTCTCTTCCGGCTCGAACTCCTCTCCTCCCTTCAGCCCTCTATACTCGTTGCTCTTGAAGTCGCTGAACCTGACCACCACTGGCCTAGGGTATATTGCGGAAGCGACCTTAGCTATCCCATCAGCTAGCTTGTTTATGTAGAAGGCTTCCCTGCCCTCCCTTATGAGGTAAAGTGGGTGGTAGCCAATCCAGTCTGTTATTATGAACTCTATCCTCATTAGCCCTATTCCGTCGAAGGGCAAGTCCTTGTAACGGTCTATGGCGTTGGGCTCTCCTAGGTTCATGTATATCTTAGTCCCGGTGGGCGGGAATAGGTACCTAAGCTCCTCCTTAGGTATTCCGAAACCAACGGCCTCAGTCTTTGCTTCTTCCTTCTTCTCGGCTCCGAGCTTCACCTTGCCCTTGTAAACCACTCCTCTGTAGCCGTCTACCGTTACAATCATACCGCTCTTGATCTTCTTGGTGGCTTCCTTGGTTCCCACTACAGCTGGGATGCCCAGCTCCCTGGAAACTATGGCTGCGTGGGAGGTCATTCCTCCCTCATCGGTTACTATTGCTGAAGCCTTCCTCATTAGGGGTACCCAGTCTGGGTCGGTCATCTTGGTTACTAGCACGTCTCCCTCGTTGAACTTGTCGGCGTCCTTCTTAGGGTCGAATAGGACCTTTGCCACACCTATTCCTATGCCCGGCGAGGCGGGCAAGCCCCTTACCAGTACTTCCGCCTCTCCTTGCTCGATCTCCTCTTCCGCTGGTCTAACCTTCACCTCTTCCCTAGCGCTCCAGACAGTCTCTGGCCTAGCTTGGAGCAAGAACACGTTATTGGGGAACTCCATGTCGGCGTCTATCGCCCACTCCAAGTCCATGGGCCTTCCGTAGTGGTCCTCTACCTTTACTCCCATCTTTGCCAAGGCGAAGACCTCTCTGTCGTTGAGGGCCGGGGCCTCCGCCTTCTCTGGAGGAAGCTTGATCTCCTTGGTTCCTCCCTTCTCGGGGTCGAAGACTATTGCTATTTCCTTCTTGGCTATGTGTTTCTCCACTATCATCCTCTTCAAGTCTTCTTCGCTCACCTCAGTGGGGTCCTTATCCATTAGTTGCTTGACGACGTTCTTGTCCACTATGTAGGTGTCCGGAGTGACCTTGCCTCCTACTACTGCTTCTCCCAAGCCCCAGGATGCCTCTATGGTGATCTTGTTCCTGTCGCCGTTCCTCACGTCCAAGGTGAACATCACTCCGGCCTTGTCTGCATTGACCATCTTTTGCACTACCGTAGCCATGGCCACGTTCTCGTGAGGTATGCCCTTGCTAACTCTGTAGGCTATAGCCCTAGCGTTGAACAAGGAAGCCCAGCACTTCTTTACGTGCTCCACCACTGAGTCCTCGCCTACCACGTTGAGGTAGGTGTCCTGTTGGCCCGCGAAGGAGGCGTCTGGCAAGTCCTCAGCGGTAGCAGAGGACCTAACGGCTACCCTAAGCTTGTCCGGCTCAACCCCAACCTTTTTGGCCAGCTCTCTGTAAGCCTTCCTTATCTCTTCCTCTATATCCTTGGGCATAGGGGTTTCAAGTATCAACTTCTTTATCTCATCAGCTTTCTTCTCTAGCTCAGACACGTTGTTAGGGTCTATGCCTTCGAGCATCTTGTTTATCTTGTCTAGAAGCCCGGTTTCCTTTATGAACCTCTTATAGGCGGTTGAGGATACTACGAATCCGGGAGGTACCGGTATTCCGGCATGTACCATCTCTCCTAGGTTAGCGCCCTTTCCTCCGGCCAAAGGAAGGTCATCCTTAGTTATTTCTTCGAACCACAATACGATCTTGGAGGCCTTATCATTACTCAAGGCATGCCCCGCCTAAACACTCGGCCTTGCCCTTTATTAGGGTTAATGCGTATTAATGCAGATATATACGTTAAGCGTGTAAAACTTTCCGCCAGAACCTCCTCTCGTACTCCTCTAAGTACGTTCCTCCCTTGTGTATCAAGTATAACACCTTAAACAAGTAGTATATATTGTAGAGCAACAGTAAGTAGGTTATCCAGCCCCAGAAGGTTAGGCCGTATTCGTTAATTGAAGCCAGCGTTATTGGTACCAATAGCAGTGGCTTGTTCGTACACTTGCCTTTCCTTTGCATAGCCTCCTTCAGATATTTTATGAACACGCTCTCCTTCATTTTTACCTTACACTCCTTCTTCTCCTTTAAGAGCTTCTCTATTGCCTTTGCTGCTTCCTCGTAGTCCTTCACGAATATCGCGCAATCCGTCTTAGCTATCGATTCCAAAGTCCTAACGTACTCTTCCTCCTTCCAAATTATTATCGGTCTTTTTAGGAGTATGAATTCGGTGAGCTTTGAGGGGGTTCCGAAGAATGGGTCTATCTTGACTAAGCTTGAGTAGGGGACCACGAAAGCGTCACAGTTTTTATCCATATCATTCATGTACTCCTTCCAGTTCTTTATGTACACTCTTTCATAATAGTCCTCTAACCCTAGCTTCTTAGCTGCTTCTTTGAACAGCTTGTACAAGTTTATCTCCGGGGCATAGATCCTAAGCTTAACCGGTAACCCCTTTTCCTTTATTCTTTTCAATAGTAAGACCAGTTCGTCAGCTCCGTGGTGACCCATGAACGTTCCAGAAAAGCAAATAGTAAAGGTCTCCCCCTTTTCCTTCCCCTTAGGCTCGTAGCTCTTGGGAGGGGCATATGCTCCCTTAATCTTATCCTTGAAGAGCTTGCAAAGCAGTGAGACTTTCATGGCTATTTCCTTCGAGGTCTCGCTTTCCACGAATATCTCATCAAAGAGTAAGCAAGGCAAGTGCGCTTCAGCTACTATCATAGAGCAATTTCTGATAGCTATCATTATTTTGGCTATCAAAGGAACTATCGCGAAGTTCCTGCTACTTATGCACATGTTCCTCATTTCGTATATTATGTAAGAGCAAGCAGCTACTTTAGCGAAATATATCTTTATGGTGAAGATGGCCTTAAGCGTACTGGGTACGGTATACCTAAGCAAGAAGCGCTCGGCCAATGCCATCGTTTCGCCCAATTCCTTTATTTCGCTAAATGCTTTCGGAGTAAACAACTTAGTTGTAATCTTGATAAACCTAACATCGACTCCTTTGTTCTTTATGCTCTCCACAACATCCTTAATTACTTCGTTCTCAGAAGTGGTAAATATGACCAATATCCTCTTCGCACCAACAGCTCTCAAAGAGTCTATCACGCCTAACATGTGAGAGGTGGCCCCTCCGGCGACCCTCACCTCCGTGGCCCCGAAGATTATTCCCACGTCGTAGACCCTCTCCTTCTTTATTCTCTTCCTTAAGTAAAATGAGTAAATCGTAATTGACGATAAATAGACCAAAGTGAAGATTGCGAAGGCTCCCATAAGCTCTATAAGGATGGGGCAGAACGGCGCAAGTGCCAGCAATAACGTAATTGCTATTACTATTATTAAGCTGTTAAAGAATATCTTCTTGAAAAGCGGTGGCTTTAGCGATGACATATTTTATCGCACCAGAGGCGCCAATGAAGAGAGGCCTTACAAGGCTTCGGTGGGGTGGAAGACCTTCTTTACGTTGAACTCCTCGTCGGCCTCGTACCTAAGCCTTAAGGCCTCGGCCTCCCTTAAGACCCCGTAAGAGGGTGACCAGAAGGCCTTCATTATTTCATAATCTTTCAATGGACCCTCTACTTTTAGCTCAAAGCCGTTTAACTTGAAGTTCCCGACCCTTGGGCTCACCAAGGTTTCCTCCCAACAGCCCTCACTAAACGAGTCCTCCAC
>WAOJ01000073.1 GCA_015521275.1 Desulfurococcales archaeon
CCAAATAACCTTGGGCTTGCTCTTACTCATATTAGCTTACTTGAGCCAAGCCTTAGTGGCTTGGTTAGCCTCAACGGTCCTACAGAAGGAACTAGCATTTTTGAAACATGCTCAAAGCCTATTGGGAGCGTAAGATGTGCAGAATGCTCTTGACCTTGGACCCCTTGCCGGAACTCGTGGAAGCCCTGGTTATGGCCGCGAAGGACGACCCCTTGGGGGCTAAGAGGTTTAGGAATAGATCAGAACCAAACCACCCTGACGGGTGGGGCTACGTAACCCTCATAGAGGGTACCGTGAGGGAGTATAGGTCTCCCAAACCCATCTGGGAAGATTACGAAGTGAACAACTTGAAAGAGATAATTGCGGGTCCTACTTTGGTTCACGTTAGGAAGACAAGCATAAAGGGAACCAAGGAATACCTACAAAACGTCCAACCAGTTAACGTAAACAACGTCGTCTGGGTGGGCTACAACGGAACCATAGATCCTAAGGCCTTAGAGGCGCCAAAGCCCATAAAGGAGCTAATGGAGAGGGGCTTGCTAGCGGACACTGCAGCTGTGGCTTGGGCAGTTCTTGAGAGGTATTCCCTAGACCCGTCTGAAACCGCCAAAGCCGTTTACGAGTGGCTGAAGGAAGTAGTTCCAGAAGACGGGGGAGCGGCAGTCTTCTTCTTAGACCCGTTCGGCAAAGGGGGCTACGCTTGGATAAGCAAGGCCGGGGATCCGGAGCTGAGCTATTACAGGCTTTACAAGCTTAAGGGAAAAAGGGCGGTGGCCTCAAGCACCGTTGCCCTAAAACACGGAGGGGACTGGGAGGAAGCTCCGAACTACGGCTCCTTATAGCTCCTCTTCGTACACGTCCTCCGTCTTCTTCGCAGCCTCTTCCATCTCCTTCACTATCTTCTCCGGCAATGGCTCTATTATGGCCCTTCCTGCCCTCACCCTCATTACCTTGTTGTAGTATACGACTAAGCCGTGATCAGTTATATCGAAGGGGTGCCTCCTCATGGAGTGCTTGGTGCCCCTCATCTTCCAAACTATTAAGGAGCGGTAAAGCTCTCCGTCGTACTCGTCCAAGTCGAGCCTTATTATTCCGTCCGCCGCGTGCTCCACTCCGGGCCCTCCGAAGCCCCTCTCGGTGGCTGAGACTTGGCTCACGAATATGCTCGTCACTCCCAAGCCGCTCATGACCCTCTTGAGCTGAAGCACCGTATGCCTAGCCACCACGGGCTTGGTCAAGTACAAGGTTGAAACGGAATCTATTGCCCCTCTCTTAGCCTTTATGTCCCTTATTGCCTCCTTGAGCACGTCAACCAGCAAGCCTAGGTCGGTTGGGTCCCTTACCACGTATCTCTCCTTCTTAGCCGCTTCCCCTATCCCTCCAGTGAAGGCGTCTATTATTGCGAACATCCCCTCCTTTTCGTACTTTCTGACGTCCCAGCCGAACTGGATCATGTTCCTTCTAACTTGAACGGGGTGTTCCTCCAAGGCAACGTATATTCCCGGCTCTCCGTGCTGGAGGCCATACCAGAGGTACTGAAGGCTGAAGATGGTCTTTCCAGTTCCGGGCCCTCCGCTAACCAAGACCACGTTCCTCTCCGGTATTCCTCCGTAGAGGATCTCGTCCATTCCCGGTATGCCCGTCTTCACCCTCTTTATTATCACTCCATTTCCACCAAGAACACGAATATTCTCATCAAGAATTAAGTTTATGCCGTGGAAGGGCCCTTTGAGGGGAAGAGGAGTGAACGTGACTGCCTTAAGCTTGGGCTTCGGCATAGCCTTGGGGGCCCTCGCTTCTCAGTTCTTCTTGACCCAGTCTTTGCTCGACGCCTTGATCTCCGGGATACTTGCTGGAGCATTAATACTCATTGCGATATACGTGGTGAAGAGGCTAGAAAGCTAGTCCAAGACCTTTAACAGCTCCACCCCTCCTTTACACCTCTTGCAAACTACCATGAAGTAGTTCTTCTCTTTCATTAAACCGCTCTTTTTCGCCTTCTCTTTTAATTCCTCTAAAATTTCCTTAACCTCCCTCTCGTCCAGCTCGCCCCACTTAACCTCTATGAAGGTTGCGCTGTCCCTATCTCTCACGACCAAGTCTATCTCCTCTCCCTTGTGCCACCACTTCCCCACTTCTAAGGGCTTGGTCTTGAGTATTCCCTTCTCATAAAGCAAGCCCAAGCTCTGCTCGGTAACCCTCTCGAAGGTCTCCGGGACCAGCTCCTCCAACCTCTCCTTCAGCTCCTCCGTTACGTCTATCCCGGCCTCTATCAAGCCCTTATGCTCTACCAAGGTTGAGTAATAGAAGCGGAAGTACTCGTCAACGAACTCGACGACAGAGCCCTTCCTCCTCCCCAAGGGGCGGACGGTCCTTATTATGTCTAACTTCTCCAGCATTTCTAAGTAATAGTAGATAGACCTGGCGTCCAAGCCTATAGCGGAGGCCAGCTTGGTGGGGCTCTTGTAGCCCTTGGCTATGGCCCTCATTATCCTCTTATACGTCTCTGGCCTCTTGAAGCTCTCCTCGTGAAAGAAGTACTCCCCCTCTTCTAAGAGGGGGGGAACCATAAGAGAAGGCCTTCCTTAAGAGGTCCCTTAGGGATGAGCAAGAGTAGGTTTGAGCTAAGTAAGCCGGAGTCCCGCCTATCGCTGAATAGGCCTTCAAGGCCTCCTCGCCCTCCATTTTCCAGAACTTCTTGGCGTGGATGAAGGGTAAGGGCTTCAACTTCATTATGAGCTTGGCCCTCCCGAACAAGGGGCTCCTTTGCCCCAACAGCTCTTTCTCAATAAATGAGACGGTCGAGCCGCTTACTATTAATGAAAAGCCCAAGCCCTTGTCCACGAGCCTCTTGAGCTTGCTGTTAAACCCCTTATCGGCCTCTGCCAAGTACTGGAACTCGTCGAGGACCACCGTCAGCCCGCTCCCCCTTAAGCTCTTGAGGGCCTCTAGCAAGTCGTAGGGGACGAAGGTGTTCAGCTCCTTCCTGACGGCTTCGGCAAAGGACTTGGAAAGCTCCTCGTAACTGCCCACGAACGCTTCCCAGAACGCCCCCTTCTTCTCCTTGATCAGCTCCAGCAATAGCCTGGTCTTGCCTATCCTCCTCCTCCCGTAAACTATTGCCAAACCTTCGTCAAAGTCCTTGAGGGCCTTCATCTCCCTCTCCCTATCTATGAACGGGACTCTCATCAAACTTCTCACAACTCACTTCTCACAACGAATTATGAGAAATACGTTATGGATTGTGACCGGAAGCCATGAAAGCTCCGAGCGAACGCCTATGAGGGGCTCAGCTTGGAAGAGGAGTACCGCCTAAAGTTCTTTGAAGAGAATGGATTTAAGAGGAAGAGGTGTAAGGTCTGCGGCCAGTACTTCTGGACCAAAGGCGAACACGAGGTCTGTGGCGACGCCCCTTGCCAAGAGTACGAATTCTTCGACGTCCCCACCAAGGTCAAGCTCGACCTAAAGCAAGCCAAGAGGGAGTTCATAAAGTTCTTCGAGGAGCACGGACACGCCCCAGTGGAGCCCAGGCCCGTGGTGGCTAGGTGGAGGAACGACTTGTTCTTAACCATTGCAAGCATAGTGGTCTTCCAGCCCCACGTCACCAAGGGCTTGGTACCTCCTCCAGCCAACCCCTTGGTAATAGTTCAGCCTTGTATAAGGTTGGAGGACATAGACAACGTCGGCCTAACCTTAGGGAGGCACATGACGGGCTTCCACATGGGAGGTCACCACGCCTTCAACTACCCCGACAAAGAGGTTTACTGGAAGGAGGAGACCGTAAGGCTGGCCTTCGAGTTCTTTACAGAAAGAATAGGCATTCCGGAGGAGCTGATCAACTTCAAGGAGAGTTGGTGGGAGGGGGGAGGGAACGCCGGGCCCTCCTTCGAGGTGACGGTTGCTGGAATAGAGCTCGCAACGCTAGTATTCATGCAGTACGAGGTTAAGGAAAATGGGAAGAAGGAGTACGTACCTATGGAGCTGAGGGTAGTGGACACCGGTTATGGCATAGAGAGGATAGCTTGGTTCACCCAGAAGACTCCCACTGCCTTCCACGCCGTTTACGGTAACTTGCTCCACGAATTCCACAAGACCTTAAACGTCGAAGAGCCTCCGGACGAGCTGCTCTACGAGCTGGTTAGGAGCGCTGGCCTAATGGACCCAGACAAGCCAGAAACCATAGAGAGGGTCTACAAGAGGGCCTCCGAAAAGTTGGGCATGAGGATAGACGAAATAAGGGAGATACACCAAAGGGTTTCCTTGGTTTACCAAGTTCTCGACCACACCAGAACCATAATGTGGATGTTAGCTGACGGAATAGTTCCATCTAACTCCGGAGAGGGCTACTTGGCCAGGTTGGTCATAAGGAGGGCCTTGAGGGCCTTGAAGCTCCTGGGAGCTGAAGTTCCTTTGGTAGAGCTGGTCAAGAAGCAGATAGACTTCTGGGGCGATGATTATCCAAGGGCCTTAAAGAACAAGGACTACATCTTGGACGCTGTGGCCTATGAGGAGCAGAAGTTCGAGGAGACCTTAAAGAGGGGAACTAGCTTGGTAAAGAGGATACTAAAGAAAAAGAAGAAGCTAGACTTGGAAGACCTAATAGAGCTGTACGACTCCCACGGCATACCCCCGGAAATCGTGGCCCAAGTGGCTGAGCAGATGGGAGTGAAGGTAGAGGTTCCCAGAAACTTCTACTCGATAATAGCCTCTAGACACCAGAAGAGGGTCCACTTCGTAAAGGGGGCTGAGGAGAAGGGCAAGCTTCCAAAAGAAGTGATAGACTGGGCCTCCAAGTTCTCTCCAACTAGGAGGCTCTTTCACGAGGACCCCTACATGAAGGAGTTCGACGCGAACGTTC
>WAOJ01000074.1 GCA_015521275.1 Desulfurococcales archaeon
AGCATATGGTCTGGAAGAGTCTCAACAGAGAATTGAAAGGCCATCGGGTAGCACAGATGATGTCTGTGCTCGTAGCGTTCGGAAGAGTCTCAATAGAGAATTGAAAGTGTTCGACGAGGACGGTAAACTTGTAACCCCATACACACCTTCGAAGAGTCCTAACAGAGAATTGAAAGTAATGGCGGAGTATAACCTTAGCTACAATATTTCGAATAGATTGAGGAAATTGAGTGTAGCCAAGCTGTAGAAGGCAATTCTTCACAAAAAGTAATGAGAAAAGCGTTCTTTTAGACCATAATGCCAGTCGAATGATTTTCGATAGAACCGTGAGAGGTTAGGAGCTTCCAATGATTTCTAGAGAGAAAGGTTATACACAAAAGGTGATGGTCTCACTCTTTTACCCCTCCTTTTAAACCTCTAAGGGGTCTCGAGTGGCCTTAGAGGGCATTAAGGATGCCGTTCGAAAGTTCTTAAGGTCCTCAGCAGATTACGAAACCTCAGTTAACACCTTCATAAAAGAGCTCCAAAAGACCCTCATAAAGTCCGACGTGAACGTGAAGTTAGTGCTCCAGCTCACAAGGAACATAAAGCAGAGGGCGTTGAAGGAGAAGCCCCCTCCGGGAGTGAGCAGGAGGGACTGGTTCATAAGGATAGTTTATGAGGAACTCACCAAGTTCTTCGGAGGAGATAAGGAACCAGAGGTAAAGCCCAAGGAGATACCTTGGGTAATAATGATGGTCGGCGTTCAAGGGTCAGGAAAGACCACCACGGCCGGAAAACTGGCCAAGTTCTACAAGGTTAGGGGCTACAAGGTGGCCTTGATAGCCGCTGATACCTATAGGCCGGGAGCTAAGGACCAGCTCAAGCAGTTGGCCGAGAGGGCTGGGGTTCTGTTCTATACCGAGCCCGGAGACGACGCGGTCGGAATAGCCAAGAGAGGTGTTGAGTGGGCAAAGAAGAAGGGAGCTGAAATAATAATAGTTGACACCGCTGGAAGGCACAAGAACGAGGCGGAGCTGCTTAAAGAAATGGAAGACATGGCCAAGGAGATAAAGCCGAACGAGGTAATGCTGGTTATAGACGCCAGCATCGGGCAACAAGCGAAGACCTTGGCAGAGGCCTTCCACAAGACCACTCCTATAGGCTCTATAGTAGTGACCAAACTGGACGGTACCGCTAAGGGAGGAGGGGCCCTCTCGGCCGTAGCCGTTACGGGAGCTCCCATAAAGTTCATAGGCACCGGAGAGAAGCTGGACGAGCTAGAGGTATTCAAGCCCAAGAACTTCGTGGCCAGAATATTAGGCTTAGGGGACTTGGAGGCTATACTGGAAAGGCTCAAGGGTATAGAGGAGAGCAAGAAGCTCGAGGAAATAAGCGAGAAGATGCTGGAAAAGGGAGAAATAACTTTGAAGGACTTATACTACCAAATACTCTCAGTGAAGAAAATGGGATCTTTGAGGAAGCTCATAAGTATGTTACCCTTCAGCTTCGCTATTGATGATAAGCTCTTAGGTAAGTTGGACGACAAGATATTGGATAAGTGGTTAGCCATACTGAACTCAATGACAATGGAGGAGCTAGAGAAGCCGAGCATAATAGACCGTTCTAGGATGAAGAGAATTGCCATGGGCTCCGGGACCAGCGTTAAGGACGTGGAGGAGCTACTGAACCACTATAAAACAACCAAGACCATGTTGAGGAAGCTCAAGAAGAACAAGAAGCTCTTGCAGAGGCTGGCGGAGAGGTTTGAGTAATGCTGGACGTTATAGCGGCAAAGCTCTTCGGCTTTTTAGCCAATAAGGGGATAAAAAGGCTAATAGCTAAGTTAATGGAGAAGAAAGGCGGAATTGGGTTAAAGATAAGGATAAAGCTTGCTAGAGCCTTGGATAAGGTCTGGCTAGCCTTGAGGAAAATAATATGCAATCCCCAGTGCTGGATTATAACTTACGACTACGTAGTGACCGACATACAGAAGGAAATGATAAAGGCAGGAGTTAAGGGGTTGAAGGAGTTAAGGGGATGAGGTTAAGCTGCGGTCTGATCTCTATGAGGAGACCCCCTGCTTCTGACCCTAAGAGAGCACCTAACGGTTGGTAATGAAAGACAAATTAAGAGGGTTTTAGGTTAACCTAAAACGGCGGAAGGCATGGCCGTTCAGATGTATTGTGATCAGTGTGCTATGGGTCTCCCCGGAGGCTGTACTAAGTTCGGCGTATGTGGAAAGGACCCGAGCCTCCAAGCCCTCCAAGAAGCGTTGATATACGGCTTGAAGGGAGTTGCAGCCTATTATTACCACGCCCAAGAGCTGGGTTATAACGATAAGGAAATAGACGAATTCATGGCAAAAGCCCTATACACTACACTGACCAACGTCAACTTCAACAAGGAGCACTTCATAAACTTCATACTCGAAGAGGGCAAGATAATGCTGAAGACTATGGAACTGTTGGACAGGGCCTATGTGGAGACCTTCGGTCAGCCGGAGCCCGTCGAGGTGCCTTGGGACAGCACCGACGAGGCCCACGGAATAATAGTCACTGGCCACGGCTACAAGGACCTATACGATTTGCTCAAGCAAATAAGGGAGATGGGGCTAGAGAACGAGATAAGGGTATACACTCACTCGGAGATGCTCCCAGCCTTCTCCTATCCCAAGATGAGGGAGTTCCCAAGCCTCTACGCCAACCTAGGTAAGAGCTGGTTTGACCAGAGGCAGCTCTTCAGCGAGTTCCCCGGCGTAATACTTGGAACTTCCAACTGTGTGGTCCCGCCCTTGCCGAAGTACGCCGACAGGATGTACACCACCAGCGTGGC
>WAOJ01000075.1 GCA_015521275.1 Desulfurococcales archaeon
ACCCTCGATGAAGACGTAAGTTCCCTCTCTAAGGGCCCACTCGAGGAGTTCTCTTTCTACCTCCAGCTCGCTTCCCTTCAAGCCCTTACACACTTGCATCTCCAGTATTTCCTTACACTCCTCCTTCGTACCCAAGTAGCCCCTTCCCGGAGGCAAGTATATAGCCAAGCCTCTTTCCTTACCGAACAGCTCTGAACTTAATCGATCGTATGGGTAAGGTATTTCTTCGTCCAAGCACCACCTCCAACGGCCCTTGAGGACCTTCCCATCACACTCAAAGCTCACAAAAGATCTTTCCCCGGTCTTCACGGTCTCGTTCATGCATAGCTTTTCTACGTCGAACCTCAGCGGGTTTCCATTAACCTCTGCTTCAAGCTTTTCTAACCTCAAGGCCTTCAGTATTACCTTTAACGTCTCTTCAAGCGCATCCTTGAGATCTTCCATCTTAATCTCGAACTCGCACTCTACGCACTCGTCCCTCTTACAAGGCTTCTCTAGAACCCTCTTCTTTACTTCCTCGGTAAATATTGTTATTGCCACGTGTGCCAATGGAGAGTTTGTCAACAAGCCATAAGCCGCGTAGAGGGTCCTCAAGAACCTCGTCTTACCGCTCCCGGAGGGGCCAACGACCAGGAAAGCGCCTTTCTCAGTTTCAATGCCGAAGGCCTTGACCTTCAATTCCTTTTACCTAGGAAAGCTCTCTTATGAGGAGGGAAAAAGTTACTGGGTCTTGCTCCTCTTGGGCACGGCCGGAGCTGGCAAGTATTCTACACCGGGCCTCTGGGGCTGGGCTTGTGGGTAAAGCTCCATTAACGCCCAGACCTCCTCTGGAACTTCCTTCTTCACTGGTAAGCCCAACTCCTTGAGCTTCTCGTAGAAGAGCGGATAGTCGTGGGTATACTTGCCCATTACCAGCTCATCGGCTATCTCCTTCGCTTTCTCCTCTCCTAGCTTGTCCTTGAGCAAGTTTACTACGAAGTCATACATCTCCTTCAAAGCCTTCTCGGCCACGTCGGCGTAGGTTAGGAATATATCGGTGGCCTCTTTTCCCTTCTCCTTGGCTACCTTAACCACGCTTGGGGACGGCACGTGCATTGGTCCGGCTGCGGAGGGCATGGGTATTTGCGGGTCTAAGGGTCCTAAGGCAGCAGCGGGCCCTACCCATATCTCGTCCGCTGCCAAGGCTATCAGTGTGCCTCCGCTCATGGCGTAATGAGGGACGACGGCCACCTTCTTTGCTGGGTGATCGTGTAAGGCCTTTGCTATTTGCGAGGCAGCCAATACCATTCCGCCCGGGGTGTGCAGTATCATCATTATCGGAGTATCCTTAGGAGTGCTGTGTATTGCCCTAACCACGGCCTCGCTGTCCTCGATGTCTATGAAACGGTATATGGGTATACCGAAGAAGCCCACCCTCTCTTGCCTGTGTATGAGCGTTATTACCCTATAACCGTACTTCTCCTCTATCTTCTTCAGCAAAGCCAATCTGGCCGCCTTCATCCTTTGGTACTCCAGTATGGGCTCCGTTATGACAGTCAGCAACAATAGCCAAAACAGAAGCCCTATTATGTCCACTCCCTTTCACCGGCTTAGGGAATTGAACGGTACTTATCAGCTTTGAGGGGTGAGAGGTATGAAATGCTTGACCTTGAGCGAGCTGGCAGTCGCCTTAGCACTGGCGTTAATCTTCCAAAGCCTTTATTACGTCTTGATCTATGGTCAGTCCTTCGGGGTCTACGAGATCTCCTCTTTAGCAATCTTTTACTTCTCAGTTATCTTGGGAATCGTGATCTTCAGGTTAGTGAGGGGTGTGGTAAGGTGAGGCGGCTGTTGTTCATATTCCTATCCCCCATAGCTTTTGCCTTGAACGTAACGCCGTTGCCGGGCTTTCACTTTACTTTTGGTAATTCATTCTTTGGACCCTTTAAAGTGGTTAAGGGGAGCGGGATAGCTCCTGTATTACTCGCCCCATACCAAGCGACCGGAGGCAGCGGCTCTTGTACCTACGGCTGGTGGAGGGACTTGCTGGGCGTTTCCCAAGCCAACGAGGCTGGCGTCACTGGGAAGGGCGTAAAGGTTTTGGTGATAGACTCCGGGGTGGATGAAAAGGTTATAGAGAACTTCTTTGGTAGGAAAGTAAATTGGTACTACAATGCCTCCTATGAAGCTTATAAGGACATATGCAAATCCAACCCAAAGTACATAAAAGTGGATAACATAACATTCTGCATCGTTGACGAAAAAACGTTAGGGTGGAGAAAGGTATACTATGCAGTTCCCCTGAACTCGACGACCGATATATTTGGTCACGGAACGGCCGTAGCTTCTATGATACTTTCGATAGCCCCCAATGTGACCCTTTACGTAGCTAAGGTAGGGCTCGCAGTAATAGTTACAGATCAAAGTGGGAAGCCTCTGGAGGTCGGATATGCCGTAGACCCGGTCTCCTTATCCTTAGCCCTATATAAAGCCACCTTGGGTCCCGACGGCAAGCCCGGAACTTCGGACGATCCAGACCTAGTTAACATGAGCTTGGGAGCAGTAGCTACCGTGGAACAGCCCTTTGCCATTGACTTGTTCGGGGATCTCTTGGAGTATTACCTCATGAAGTTGCCAATAGACGAGAATAGCGGAAGGATGATCTTCATCGCGGCAGCCGGAAACAGCGCGGAGAACATACCCTCAACTCCAGCTATATATAACGACGTCTGGGCAATTTCAGCTGTTAGATACGACGGCAATTACGAGCCCGCGTTCTATACGAACAAGGGCTTAGGGATAGACTTCGCCGGAATAGGTAGCGGAGTTTACTTGCCAGTACCCAACTATTCCAGCATAGCCAAACTAATCCAAGACCCTTGCGCAAAGGAGGGCAACGGCTACGTACTCCTAAGGCTGGACGGAACTTCCTTCGCAGCTCCAATGGTAACCGGAATAGCGGCCCTCTACCTTCAACTGGGTATAAAGAAGTCTTCCTTGAAATCAACGATGAGTGAGCACACAGTAGATGTTCCCCCCAGCGGGAAGGACATCTATACCGGCTACGGTGTCCCGGAGGCACCTCCTTCCAGCTTAATATCTGAAGGAACTTCAAGTGGTTCTACCTTCTCATCAGTAAGCGGTGTGTGGCTACTGTTCATCCTCGCTAGGGCCCTTAGGAGGTCACACAACCGTTCTTGAGCTTTTTCGCCCCCCAGAGTACGGGGCTTAGGAGTGAAGCCAGAGTCGGTAGCGAAGGCAACGTTTGTTATAGCGCTATCACTAATAGTGCTGTCGGCACTCGTAATATACCTCGTAGTGGTGAAGTATAGCGTAATAATATCTTGGAGCGGTATAGTAACCGTTAGAGAAGGTAATTATAAGATAAGCTATGGCATGGCCTTCTTCGACCAAAGACCCATGATATCTTATGAAGGGAAGCAACACTTGCTCCCATTATTCTCTTTAGGCCTCAGCGACTTGAATAGCATTTACGGAGGCAAGAGGATAGGTAAGGTTTGGGTACCAAAGGTATTTGTCAACAATACCAACCTAACCATAATAGCCAAGTATGGCCCCTTCAACAAAGTCGTGTATGTAAAAGGTAACGAAGTAACAATAGTCTGGACGAACGCAGAGAAGCTTGAGAGAGTAGCCTTCGAAATGCCTTTGGCGAGTAAGTTTAAGAAGGTAAAAAACGGCATAAGCCTGATTTCCAAAGACTTGTTCGGTTTTCCGGTAAACGTCACCATTAAAGTTAACAATTGTAACATAACGCACTATTACGCTTCAATAATAACTAGTCCTCTCGCCAAGAAGTCTGGCAACGGTTTCTCCTTCGACTTGAAGTGCAATAAAATAGCTAAGTTCATAGTAAGAATAAGGGATAAAGGAGCAAAATTCTTACCGATACCGTTGATCGCCCTATTCCCCTTGTATGTATCTGCTGTGGGACTTGTGCTTTGGTACTTATACTTCTCGAAGAGGTTGAGCTTTGTTAAGAGTATTGCCTTAGTCTTGTTCTTATTGTCATTGGCTGGAGGGGTGAGCGGACATCACTGGGACTTGACCATGTTTTATTGGTTTTCAAAACTAGCCTTCCATATGAAGGACTTGTACGTTTGGACGTATGAGAACAGTATGTTGATAAGGAAGTATAGCCCTAATCCCCTAGCCTTCTTCCCCGGATATGCCTATTTCCCTCATCTCATTCCCTTGCTTCTCCCATTCGGACCCATAGACGACCTAATAGGGAAGTTCTACATCCCGCTTAACCCGTTGTCCTTGAGGTTGGGCTTCGTTCAACAACTATTCTTCAAACCTCTAACGTTCCTCTATTATATGTTGGTAAAATGCTATCTCATGCTCTTCGTCTTCTTAAACTTCTACTTGATATACAAGTATTATAACAAAGAGAAGGCTTGGATGTTCGCCTTAGGCCTCTTGACGCTCTCGATAACGCTCGAATGGGGAATGTATGAAGTAATGCTCTTACCTTTCCTCATAATCTCTCTAATTTATATTAAGAAGAAGGGTAAGCTCAACCAGTTCCTTTCGGGCTTACTGTGGTCTATCGGTTCCGCTAAGATATACCCAGTCCTCTCGGCTCCGGCCCTCATGCTGGTCAGCGAGGACTGGAAGTGGTGGTTCTTGGGCTTTTTAGTAGCACAAGTTCCAACTCTCTATTTCCTCATAAAGGAGC
>WAOJ01000076.1 GCA_015521275.1 Desulfurococcales archaeon
CTTCGGGAGGGACTTGGTACATGGATCCTTTGAGGGCTTGCAGAGCGTTTAAGGAGAACCCGGCCTCGGCTTTCCTACCCACTGCCCTCTGGAGGCCCGGCATATCCTTGCCGTTAGAGGGCTTGGAGGAAGTGAGGGATAGGTGTAGAGGGCTGAGGAGGGTTAGAGCAAAGGTAACGGAGTTGAGGGTTTCTGAAAAGAAAACCGTTTTCTTACTAGAATAATGTTAACGGCGTTAACGTTAAGGCCATGAGATTTAAAGAGTGGGGACCCACGGGGGACGGAAGATAACTTTCGAAGGCACGAAAGGTCATCAGACCGACCAGAAAGGGGTCGGGAGTGGGCGCTCCAAGCAATGCTTATAAGCTAGGTAGCACAATTGTCGAATGGTGGCAGCCGTGTCGGACGAACGCAAGAAGAGGCTAGCAGAGGAGCGCAGAGCAGCACTAGAGTACCTAGCGCTGAAGGCCCTCGCCGGCAAGAAGAACGTCATAGCCGCCCTCTACGACTACCTAGTGGAGAACGCCTCCCCCAGCCAAGCCGCCAAGGCCCACGGAATACAGAAGACCCAGCTCAAGAGCACCGCCTACCAGCTCCTAAGCAAGGCCCGTGCCCCTCTAGTTGCTAAGCTCCTTAAGCTCGCTTACCCCTACCTCATGGAAGTTGAACCCTTGGTAGAGGACAACTACTGCAAGGCTTGCCAAACCATCATCCACACCAACCACGCTGAGCCCCACATAGCGGTCAAGCACCAAGACATAATAAAGAAGACCGCGATGGAGATAGAGGAGAAGATAAAGCAGGAGATACTGAGGAGGAAGAAGTTGGCCGCTGGCGTAAGATCCGCGTAAACCCCTCTTTATACTTGGTTCTTATTCGTCCTCCCCATTCCTCTCCATTCCGAGGTCTAAAGTAGAGAGGGGTGAAGGGAGACGACCTATACGGTAGTCGCCAGAGATGGGAGAACGCTCGTTAGCGTAACCGTATCTCCCAGGCCGTTCGTGTGGAGGAGGACACTAGCTTGGGGAGAGGAAGGGATTGCTGTCGTCCAAGCCCTGTCTTCCAAAGAGCTGGCCAAGAGGCTATTGAAGTCTGAAGACCCCTTGCAAACAATCTTAGAGGACCCGGCAGCGACCTATAGGCAAGCCTTAATGGTAAGGAAAGACGGAAAGTACTTCCACTTCACTGGAATGGGAACCTTGGAGGCGAAGGGTTTCATAAAGAGGAAAGATAACTATTGCATAGGGAACGGACTCTTGAGCAAGGAAGTTCTGGTGAGTGCTTGTAAGGCCTCTTCCAAGGACCCCTTAAAGAGGGCATTAGAAATGGTTAAGAGGGCCGAGGACATGGGTGGCAACGCGCCCGGCGCTAGGAGCGTGGCCCTCGTTTACGTGGGAAGGGCCACCTTCGCGATCTTCAAGAATACGAAGGAACCCTTTGAGACCCTTAGGGACGAACTCTTAGGGCTTTCCTCTTTAAAAGCTTTTCACGCACTCTAAAGCTTTAGCGGGATGCGACGTGAGGAAAGGAATAGTTGACCTAACGGTTGTGGCCCTCGTTATGGGAGCCCTGGCCGTAACCCTAAGCTTGGCAGCCTTTTACTTCGTGAGTTCCCAAATGGCCCACGTCCAAGGTCAAGTGGCGGAGCTGAGCAAGACGCTCCAAGGCTTGGCCAAGGAAGTGGTAGCGATAAGGGCCCAGGTTCAAGAACTCATGAAGTACAGTCCCATATACAGTGGATAAGGTTTATACTCCCTTTTTTGAGATATACCTTGGTGAAAGGGTGGATCCCTTCTCCTTAATAAAGAAGGAGATTGAAGGCTTGGTCAAGGAACTCCTCCTGCCCATAGAGGACTTGGAGAAGCTCTACTCCTTTAAAGAGGCAAAAAGCTTGGACAGTAAGGCTCATTTGGTTGCCAAGGCCTTAGGCGTAGAGGAGGACGAGGAACTCATAAACCTCATAAAGAAGGCACTGAAGGGGAAGGGTTGAAAAAGGCGGTAGCTTTTATATCCTCTACTGAGAGCGA
>WAOJ01000077.1 GCA_015521275.1 Desulfurococcales archaeon
GGTTCATGCTGAGGGAAAGGAAACTGAAGGCAATAGTGCTCTTCGGGTTCTTCGGACTATTAGCGGCAGTGCTAGTGCTAACCGTCCCGCTGCTCATCAATAGCTACGATTTCCTCTTGAAATATGGGAAAGAGCTACTGACGTCGATGAACTGGAACCCTCCCCAAAACGAGTACGGCGGTCTTCAGTTCGTCCTGGGCACTCTTTGGGTGACGTTTTGGTCAACGCTCATCGCTACACCCCTTTCAATCTCGTTAGCGCTCTTGGCTACGGAGTTAGTTCCTCAAAAGCTTAGGAACTTGATAGCCGGTCTGACGGACTTGATAGCTGCTATACCCAGTGTCGTATACGGCTATTGGGGCCTCACAGTCTTCGCGCCTCTCTTAGCCAATATTGTCTACCCCTACTTACTGGGTCTGTCTAAGCTTCCTGTGATAGGAATCCTCTTCTCCACTTCGGTCGTAAGCCCTCAATGTGTCTTAACGGCCGTCTTGGTATTATCATTAATGATAACTCCTTACGCTACAGCAATAATAAGAAACGGTTACGAGATGATACCTAAGGACTTGGTCGAGGCCGTTTATGCCTTAGGAGGTACTAAGTGGGACGTGATCAAAATAAATTTGAGCTACATAAAGACAACAATAATAGCTGGTATAGTGATAGCGGCCGGGAGGGCCATGGGAGAAACCATGGCCGTTACAATGCTGATAGGCAACAATGTCGGCCCCTTCAAGCCTTGTTTGCTCTGCAGGGGTTCTACAATAACGTCTGTAGTTGCTAATGAATTCGAGGAAGCTTTGTTAAATCCATACCATGCTAAGGCCTTGACAGCCTTGATCTTGGTGTTGATAGTTATGGGATCATTACTCTTGGTCTTTGGGAGGAAGGTAGGTGAAAAGTTAGCGGAGGCTGAGATAGTTGCCTAGGCTCTATAAGCTCTGGATAGCTTTGATATATTTGGTGGGGCTCAGTTCCTTAGCGGTGTTGCTTTGGGTCTTAGGCTCAATAATAGTGAATGGTTTACCAGTTATCATGAAGTATGGATTGGACATATTTACGAAGAACATACCACCGCCAATGTTCTTATTCTTTGGAAAGCCCGAAGTGGGGCTCGCTCCAGCTATAATCGGTACTCTTATGGTAGTTGGAATAGCGATACTCATATCATTTCCCATAGGTCTTACTGCCGGCATCTTGATAGCTGAGTTCAGACATAGCAAGGTAGCCAAGGTAGCTGAGGAACTAGCCTCTACCTTAGTAGAGGTTCCCACAATAACGGCTGGCATCTCGATATATTGGCTCTTAGTAATACCCATGCACAACCCATCCGCCCTTGCTGGAGGAGTTGCTCTCTCACTCATCATGATACCGTATATAGCAATTTATACTGCAGAGACATACAAGAGAGTTCCAATGGCTATTAAGGAGGGTGGCCTCGCCTTGGGCTTAAAGTACAGTACAGTGCTCTTTAAAGTAATTAGAGGCTTGGTCTTGCCCGGGGTAGTGTCTGGCGTCTTGATGGCCTTGGCGAAGGGAGCCGGAGAGGCCGCCCCGCTACTCTTTACCGCTGGCTGGAACGATAAGGTGACCCTAAACCCATTCGATCAAGTATCGACGCTGAGCGTATTGATATATAAATTCGGTTTTAGCTCGCAAGAGCTATGGAGAGAGTTGAGCTGGGCAGCCTCATTCATTCTGGTATTTGTCATAATTTTGCCGTTAATCATAATAAGTAAAGCAATGGTGAGGAAGCATGAAATCTGATTATGCAGTCGTGATAAATTCATTAAGTATAAAGATAGGCAACAAACAAGTGTTGAAGAACATCAACTTAAAGATACCGAAGAACACGGTCTTCGCGATAATGGGTCCTTCGGGCTCTGGGAAGAGCACGCTCTTAAGAAGCATTAACAAGCTTTGGGACCTATACCCGGAAGTTAAGGTAAGCGGCGAGATTTATGTTGATGGCATAAACGTTAACGAGATAGACCCTCATGAACTGAGGAAAATAGTTGGCATGGTATTCCAAAGACCAAACCCATTCCCTCATATGAGCATATACGATAACGTGGCCATTGGTCCCAAGCTCCACAAACTCTATAAGAAGAAGGAAGAGTTGGACAAGATAGTTGAGTGGGCCTTAAAGAAGGCCTACTTGTGGGACGAAGTTAAAGACGATTTGAAGAGGAAGGCAAGCAAACTCTCCGGCGGACAACAGCAGAGGCTCTGCATAGCAAGGGCTATAGCATTGAAACCGAAAGTGTTGTTAATGGATGAGCCTACTTCAGCTCTGGACATAGTCTCGACAAAGAGGTTAGAGGAGAACATAGTCGAGCTCAAGAAAGACTTTACGATAGTCATAGTTACGCATAACCCTCAGCAAGCAGCCAGGATAAGCGATTACGTCGCATTCATATATAATGGGGAGCTGATAGAAGTTGGACCCACAAAGGAAGTATTCACAAGACCTAAACACGAGTTAACGGAAAAGTATGTTCTAGGAAAGGTGTGAGGATGAACTGGACCGAGCTAATACTTCATGGCGGAAAAGTGCCCCCACATTTGCTTAAGAGGATGAAAGGTATAGCTAGAGCAATAATCGATATAATGGTAATGGAGTTCGGCCCGGATCTCGTTGTTAAGAGATTAGCCGACCCGCTCTGGTTCCAAGCCTTTAATAACGTAATAGGGATGGACTGGGACTCCTCAGGCTCCACTACTGTAGTACTAGGAATATTGAAGTGGTTGACGAACGAGGGAGACTACGGCTTTTACGTCGTCGGTGGTAAGGGCAAGTATATGTTAAGGATAGCGGACGAATTGGAAGAGGTTTCCAAAAAGATAAACGTGGACCCTGTTGAGCTAAGCAAGGCCTCCAAGGCCAGTGCAAGGCTCGACAGCTCGCTCCTCCAAGACGGTTACGACCTCTACATCCATTCCATGATAATCTCGGAGGGGGAATGGACCGTAATACAACAAGGGATGAACGAGAAGACTTCTCTAGCTAGAAGGTATCACGTCAACAAGTCCAATCATCCTTGGAAGGACCCTCACGAAGGAGTAATAGGTAAGAAGGGAGAGGCGTTGGACCTAAGTTCTCCGATCTCCTATGAAAACGTAAAAATAGCCGTTGACATCGCGAACGAGAGACCCGGAAAGGTCCTCAGGCTCTTGAAGGCTGCTTTGCTAGCTTCCAAGGGTCAGAGGACCCTTACCGGTAAACCGGTCTTGCCTAAGGCCCCTAGGTTCTACTTGGCCGTGAGGCCTAGTCCGCAGCTGGAGAGGGCCCTCAAGAACTTGTACGAATTCAAGCCCAAGAGGCCGGAGGACTTCTTAGTGGCCCCCGGAGCCGGCCCTAAGGTAATGAGGGCACTCGCTTTGATTTCCCACCTCATATATTCTGCAGAGCCATCCTTCGAAGATCCGGCGGTGCTGGATCCTTTTGCCTACGCTTACGCCGTCGGAGGTAAGGACGGGGTCCCTTACCCATACGATAAAAGAACCGCGGACGAAGTTATTGATATACTGAGAAACATCATTGAAGAAGCCCAATTGGGTCGTAAGGAGAAACTAGTAGCTCTTAAGGGGTTGGCGAGACTGGCTGAGAAGCTTTCAGCCCTTTCCTCCACTTCTCTAGCAACAGGAACACGCAGAGGCTGCCGCACATGTTACAGCTCTTCAGGGGAGTAGGTCCGTACTGATTCCTTATCTCCTTGGCCTTGTCCGGATCTATGGAGAGGTTTATCATGCATTCCCAGTCAAGTTTGCCTCTACACCTACCCATCTCTATGTCAACCTTCATAGCCCTTTCTGGATACTTGACTATGTCGGCGGCATGAGCGGCAATCCGGAAGGCTATTACGCCTTCCCTCACTTGCTCTGGGTTTGGTAAGTTCAAGTGTTCTGCTGGCGTCACATAGCAGAGGAAGTCAGCTCCGTGAGCGGCTGCTAGCGCACCTCCTATCGCTCCGGCTATGTGATCGTAGCCGGCTGCTATGTCGGTCACCAGTGGGCCCAGTATGTAGTACGGAGCCCCTTCGGTCAACCTCTTTGCCATCTTAACGTCCGCTATAACCCTGTCCAAGGGTACGTGACCGGGACCCTCAAGCATTACTTGAACTCCGGCATCTCTGGCTCTTTTAACCAATCGCGCATTCTCGATCAGTTCTGAGACGTGAAGTTCGTCGTGGGCGTCTTCCAGAGCTCCGGGTCTCAAGCTGTCGCCCAGACTTATTACCGCGTCATATTCCCTGAACATCTCCAAGATGTAGTCAAAGTTCGTGAGCAGCGGGTTCTCTTTATTGTGCTCAAGCATCCAAGCAGCTATTATGCTACCTCCTCTGCTAACGATGGGCTCTGCCCTGTTACTCTTAATGGCTTTCATAGCAAGCTCCTTTGTTAAGGCCGCATGGAGCGTCATGAAGTCTACTCCGTCCTTCAGATGCTTCTCGATTGTGTTAAGTATGTCGTCTTCCGTCATATAGAGGCCGGCACCCTTCTTGAGGGTAACGTCCATGAAAGCTTGATATATGGGGACCGTTCCTAGGGGAAGAGGCTCAGCCGCTTCCATAATTTTCCTCCTGATCACATCTAAGTTGCCTCCAGTTGAGAGGTCCATTATTGTGTCTGCTCCATACTTCTTGGCAATTTTTGCCTTCTCGATCTCCATGTTCAAATCTATTAGGG
>WAOJ01000078.1 GCA_015521275.1 Desulfurococcales archaeon
AACTTGAGCGGGATAAGGAAGGAAGTCCAAGTTCACTTAGTCTACAATATATTGAAGAGGGTCTTCGAAGCCAGAGTTAGACACATGAGGAAGGTTCCCGGTGAAAGCTACCCTTACCCAGTAATGGTAATCGTGGAGGAGGCACACCGCTTCGCTCCTCCTCCGAGCGAGGAGAACCTTTGGACTACTGGAATGTTAAGGAAGATAGCCTCCGAAGGGAGGAAGTTCGGCGTCTTCTTAACGGTCATAACGCAGAGGCCCAGCAGAGTGGATCAAACCGTCTTGAGCCAGTGCCAAAGCCAAATAATAATGAGGCTCATAAATCCTAAGGACCAAGAGGCTGTAATAAATAGCTCTGAGGAGTTGGGGGCTAGGTTGGCCTCGGACTTGCCTTCCTTGAGGCCCGGCGAGGCCATAGTATTAGGACCAGTGGTTAAGAAGCCGGCCTTCGTCAAGATAAGGGACAGACTCTTGGACTACGGTGGAGGAGACATAGACTTGGTTAGTGAGTGGGGCAAGGCCTTACTGGTAACGGACAAGCTCAAGAGGCTTAAGGTCGATCCGGAGAAGTTCTCTGAGTACCTAGGAATGCCCTTGACGCCCGACGTATTGGAAAGGGCAAAGGGTATTCTGATGGTTGAGAAGGTTTATCTAGCTAAGGACAGGGGGAGGGTTAGGGCTAAGGTAGGGCCTTGTAACTTGGTCCTAGGCGAGGAGAGCCACTGCGACCCGGCTTACGTCTTAGCGGCATTAATAGAGGCTTACTCGAGGGGGATGCTACAAATCTAAAAGAGGTCGTTCAGACCCCATTATAGGGCTCACCGTTGGCAACTCCAGCGCTCAGTGGCCTCCCCAAAGAGATCGAGGAGAGGGTAGTTCATGACCCCATTGCGAGAAAGATAATGCTGGTCATATTTAAGGCCGGAACCGTTAGGCCCAAGATAGGCCTCGAGACCGGAATTAGGTACCCCCCGTTTGAGGATTTGCCCCAATGGACCAAGGTAATTGAAGACCTCATAAGGCTTAAGTTGGTTGAGAGGAACGTGGCCGATAGGCTCATCCACTGTCCTAGGTGCGGTTCCATTCACGTCTCCTCCAGGCTTCTCTGTCCTTGGTGTAAGAGCTTCAACATAGAGCCTACGTTCATAATTCAGCACACCCTCTGTGGTTACATAGACACCGAGTCCAAGTTCAGGGACCCGAACACCGGTCAGCTCATATGTCCCAAGTGTAAGAGGCCATTGAGGAAGGAAGGCCTCGACTACGTGGTAATAGGTAAGGTGTTCGAGTGCTTAAACTGTAAGAGGAAGACCAACAAGCCCCTCATAGCCTTCTACTGTAGGAATTGTACTCACCAGTTCGACTACCTAAACGCCTCTTACGAGCCCGTTTACGAGTATACCCTAACCCCCCTGGGCCAGAAGCTCGTAGTCTCGGGAGCCCTCCACAAGGAAGAAATAATTAACGCGCTTAAGGAGCTCGGCCTAATAGTCGAGTCCCCTGGAAAGGAGAAGGGAAGGAGCGGAATAGACCACACGTTCGACATAATAGCTAGGACTCCACAGGGAAGGGTCCTAGCGATAGACTTCGCTGAGGAGAAGGACCCGTCCCTAGCGATAACCTCCAGGATACCTAAGGCCTTGGACACCGAGGTGGACAGATACGTCATAATACTGCCCTCCGGAGCCTTCGAGGCCTCCATGATGGTCCAGATGAAGAACGTAGCAGTGCTGGAGCTAACTGAGCCGTACTTGGTTGAAAGAATAGTATCGATAGCGAAGGAGCTGCTGAAGAAGGAGGCGAAGGAGGTGGAGGTCACCCCAGAAGTGCCGGAGGCCAGCGAGGAGGAGTTCTTCGGCTTGGGTGGAGAGCTGAACATACCGGAGGAGGAACTCCTAAGCGTGAGCGAGGAGAAGAAGGAAGAAGAGAAGAAGGAGGAAGGAAAGAAAGAAGAGAAGGGAGAGGAGAAGAAAGAAGAGGCCCTCTTAGGCTCGGACGAGTTCTTCGGAATGTGAAGGGGGATGAACGGCTTTTAGCGACAAGACCGCTGGGGATGACGACTTCACGGACCGGATGACCCCGCCTAAATAGGATATAATTTTCCTGGTCAACCAAAGCTTGGGAACGACGCAATGCAGAGATTGATCGAATACATAAACACTATCAAGCCGAAGGTAGATAACTACATAGCGAAGGTGTTGGAAGGAGAGCCGGGGAGGCTCTACGAGGCGGCCAGACACTTGCCGCTGAAAGGTGGCAAGAGGCTCAGGCCAGCCCTCCTCATGCTCGTCGCGAAGGCCTTGGGAGGGAAGGAGGAAGAGGCATTGCCGGCGGCAGCTTCTGTAGAGCTTCTCCACAACTTCACCCTCGTACACGACGATATAATGGATAGGGACGAGATGAGGAGGGGCGTTCCCACGGTCCATGTTCTGTACGGAGAGCCTCTAGCAATACTTGCTGGAGACTTGCTCTACGCAAAGGCCTACGAGGCATTGCTCAAGACACAGAAGTCCCCTGACCTCGTAAAGAGGATGGCCGAGTACTTGACTTGGGCGGCCGTTACGGTGGCTGAGGGCCAAGCTATGGACATGATGTTCGAGGAGAGGTGGGACGTGAGCGAGGAGGAGTACTTGGAAATGATAGCTAAGAAGACGGGGGCCCTCTTCGGCGCTTGTGGGGCCATAGGGGCCTTGGTAGCCGAGAGGCCCGATTATGCGGAAAAGATGAAGGAGTTCGGAGTTATATTGGGGAAGGCCTTCCAAATAAAGGACGACATCCTCTCCTTGGTTGGAGACGAGAAGGTGACGGGTAAGCCGAAGTACAACGACTTGAGGGAGGGGAAGAAGACATTGCTAGTGATAAGGGCCCTTAGATCCCTTCCACCGGAAGAGGCGGAAGAGCTGAAGAATATCTTGAGCAAGGAGGAGAAGGACTTTGAAGAGCTTGAGAGGGCAGCTTCTCTAATAAAGAAGTCGGGAGCCTTAGAATACGCGATGAAAGTTGCTGAGCAACTGGAAGCTAGGGCTAGGGAAATACTCTCTCAGCTCGAAGTAGTGGACGAGGAGGCTATGGATCTGATTAATGAACTGCTGGAATTCGCTGTAAAAAGGGAGTTCTGATGAGCGCGTACCGCTTCCCAAGATTGTTCGTCAAGGGCAAGAAGGGTAAGGAATACGCCAAGGTAGTTGGGGACGAGGTCGTCTTTGGGGAAGAGGGCGAATACGGCAAGGTCCCTTACGAGATACCTCTTGAAGAGCTGGTCGACCTATTAGAGGAAAGGGCGAAGGTAAGCTTCATAGTGCACATTCCTAACGAGAACAAGGCAATACTAGTTCCCGAAGGGGCCAGGGTGAAGGTACTGAGGGCCGTCCATACAGCAGTTAGGGGCTTACCAAAGGAAGGGGAAATTCTCGAGGAAGGAGACGTTTATGCAACGGGCTTGACGGGTAAGGGAGAGATAAGGAAGCTCAGGACCTTGGAGAGGGGCTTGGTGGCTATGGTTCATTGGGAACCCTACGGGGGGAAAGACGTTTACCATTTGCTCCTAGTCCCCGAAGATCAAGCGAGGGTTCTGAGAGCGAGATCTTAAGGCCTCCTATGAATGTTATTGAAGCTATGGACAAGAATGAGGTGACGGTCATACTAACTATCCTCCAGACCGCCAAGCTGGCGGCCAAGGCCGGCAATGCCAAAGTACAAGCGCTATCGGGGAGGCCTATGCCCCCGGGAGTTATGGGAATTATCGTTAAGGGGAGGGAAGAGGCGAAGATCAAAGTGGCTAAAGCTCCCAAGCCGTTTAGGGCTTGAGCTATTACCCCGTAGGAGAGGGCGTAAACGGAGACTCCTAAGGTTGAGGCCAATACTGCTACAGCAAATATCCCGTAGCCCGCTTCTTCTATACTCTTCTCGACCCTCAAGCAGTATTTGTAAACCTTCTCGCCCAAGGCCTTGGGGCATTTTAAGGAAGGTACTATGGTTGCCAACGTTCCCTCCAATGCAGCTATTACGACTGGTAAGATCAAGGGGGTCAAGTTTATCGGAACTCTCATTGCGTAGAGAAGGACGAAGGATACTACGGCGTTGACCGCTATTCCCACGGCCTCGGACGTAGTCTCCAATATATTTATTGCTACTGCCTTCCCCACGTCATATTTCTTAGCTATGTAACCTATCCTAACCACTTCCCCTCCGTAAAAGCCTGGAGTGAGCATCGCCATTAGCCTAGAGGCCTCCCATATCAAATATGACTCTAACATTCCAAGCTCGGCCTTCACTCCCTTTGCGATAAGCTTGAGCCTCACAGACCTTATGAAGTCTGATAAGAACAGCAAGGTCACGCTAGCAGCTATCGCCCATGGGGGAACCTTGAAGAACACGTCCAAATTAACGTTGAATATCTTGATGTAAGCATACAAGACCAATGCAGTTATTATAATGCCTAAGAGGAGCCTCTTCCACACATCCCCCTACCTTCACGTCGAGCTAGAAATTAAGCCCCCTTTTCAAGCACGTGGGGGCTCTCGGGAATGAGGTGTTCGGGAAAGGTAGTTGATATAAAGAGGGGCAAGATACCCATGACCAACATAATGGTAATAGAGTGTGAGGACGGGAAGAAGATAGAAATGCTAATACATGAGGACCTAATAACCTTTGCCAAAGGCAACCCATGCGTTGTGGAAGTGACCAAGGAACTTCCCGAGTACAAGTTTGGGCAAGACTTCTGCGGCAGAGGGGTCTTAGTTAGGGACGACGGCGACAAGAAGCTCTTCTCAATAGGCGGTTATCCCTTTATACTATATTCAAACGATAAATTCGAGGAGGGCAAGTATTACATATGCGTGAAGCACCCCTAAGGATATCCTACAAGGCTGCTATGTGCGGAGCAAGGGTCTTAAGCATAAAGGACTTGAATTTGGATACTCCGGCATATAACAAGGAAGAGCTCTGTGAATTTCTGAGGTGTACCGAGGTAAGGGATAAGTGCGAAGCAGCAATAAGGATATTGCAAGGCTACGACGTCCTCTTCGGACCAAAGGAGGTTGAGGAAGTAACGAGGATTGCGAGAGCCCTAATACCGATAGGG
>WAOJ01000079.1 GCA_015521275.1 Desulfurococcales archaeon
GATGAGGATATTCTTCGGCTCGTTCCCCAGCGAGGTCAGGCCCGAGTTCGTGACCGAAGAGAGTATGAAGATATTGAAAAAGTATGTGAGCAACAAGAGGATTGTGATAGGCGCCCAGAGCGCCAGCAACAAAATACTGAAGCTCATTCACCGCGGGCACGACTGGGAAGACGTCGTAAACGCCGTTAAGATCAGCGTTAAATATGGCTTCGTGCCGGAGGTTGACTTCATCCTAGGCTTGCCGGGAGAGACGGAGGAGGACATGGAGAAGACTCTGAAGGGCATGAGGGAACTGGTGAAGATGGGCGCGAGGGCCCACTTACACTACTTCATGCCCCTGCCCGGAACGCCCTTGGCCTTTTCCAACCCTACTCCCTTGCCCCCGAAGATAAGGAAAGAAGTGGCCAAGCTCGTGGGCGAGGGCAAGGGCTGGGGCCAGTGGCTCAAGCAGGAGAAGGTGGCTTGGGAGATAGTGAGGCTTAGGGAGAAGGGAATAATTCTGCCCAAGAAGCCCCTCAAGGTCCAAACCCTAAAGCCTGTTCCTCTAGCTTAACCTCGGTGCTCCGCATGGAGCTTATTCTGCTCTTATTAAACTCCACACTCTTCATGACCCTCACCGGCCACTTGCCCAATCTATGTACCTTACCGAACTTTTACGCCGAAGTACACAACAACACGATAGTGGCTCTGTTTCAAGAGAGGACCCCCTTAGGCAAGCTCTGCGTCCAAGTGCTGGTCCCCTTCAAGGTCAAGTACTCGATAAAGGGCGTCAAGGAAGGAAACTATACCTTGGTCTTTGTTGGTTGTGGCTTAAAGCCAAAGATAACCGTCAAACGCGTCGAGCTTAGGGAAGGGAGGGAGGTAAGGCTATTCATAACTCCGCCGGAGCCCTCCTTGACGGGATGGGGATGGACTGGCTCAACAAGATCGCCGAAGAGATAATAAAGAAGAGGGGAGGTAAGGCATTCGTAATAGCTTCAGGGCTCACGACCTCGGGACCCGCTCACTTGGGAACCCTCAGCGAGTTCATTTACCCCTACTCCATAGTTCAAGAACTTAGGAAGAGGGGCTACGACGCGGAATTCATCTTCGTAGCCGACATAATGGACGCCTTCGACGATATACCCCAAACGCTCAAGGATAAGGAAGAGATGCTCAAGCCCCACTTGGGAAAGCCCCTAGCAGAGGTCCCGGACCCCTACGGCTGTCACAGCAGCTACGGCGAACACTTCTTGGCAGAGTTCTTGGAGCTGATGGAGAAGTTCGGCATAAAGCCGGACGAAGTATTCAAAGCTTCTGACTTGTACAAGGAAGGTTGGTACGACGACTACCTGAGGCTGTTCGTGAAGGAGAGGGACAAAGTGAAGAAGATTATGGAAGAGACTGCAATGAGGAAGTTGCCAGAGGACTGGTGGGGCTTCGTAAAGCCTGTCTGCGAGAAATGCGGTAGGATAGATAAAACTGTCGTGAAGAAGGTTGAAGGTGACAAAATATACTACAAGTGTGAGGCTTGCGGTCACGAAGGGGTTATGGACGTTAAGGACCACCGCTGGAAGCTGGCTTGGAGGCTGGACTGGCCCTCTAGGCAAGACTTCTTGGGGGTAGATGCTGAAGGAGGAGGAGTGGACCACTTCACCAGGGGAGGCTCATGGGACACCGCCAAGAGGATTCACAAAGAGATATTCAAGAAGGAGCCACCCGTGGGCTTTAGGTACGGCTTCGTTCTCATGGACGGAAAGAAGATGAGCAAGAGCAAGGGCATAGGAGCCTTGAGCGAAATAATGGCCCTCCTCCACCCGGCAGTAATAATGTACTTCATATTGAAACACGATATAAAGGAGAACAAGAACTTCAGGATGGAGCCTAGGTTCCTCATGCAGCTCTATGAGGAATATAGGAGAGTTGCCTTGGGAGAGGACAAGGACCCCAAGAGGAGGAGGGCTTGGGAGCTGAGCGGGGCCAAGGTCTGGAAGGCCGGCTTCGCGGACCTGTTGGTTTACTACCAGATCTATAGAGATTGGGAAAAGGTAAAGGAGCTTACCGGAGACCCTCAAGCGGTGGAGGACCTCAAGGAGTACGTAGAAGAGTGGGTGAGGAGGGGCTTCGTGCCGGAAGAGTATAGGGTGGAGGTGAAGCAAGGCAAGGTAGAAGACGAGAGGGGGTGTCAATTCTTGAGGAAACTAGCGGAAAGGCTGAAGGAAGATATGGACGCCGTTGAGATTCACAACACCATATATGAGGTTGCAAAGGAAATGGGCTTGAGCGGTAGGGAGGCCTTCAAGTACGTATACAAGGCGTTGCTGGACAAGGATAGGGGACCTAGGGCGGGGAGGCTCATAAAGGCAATAGGCGTTAGTAGGGCAAAGGAGATGTTTTTGAAGGCATGTTCCTAAGCTTACCGTTTAGTTTAAGGACAGCCTAAAGGCCCTCATGAGGGGGATGCGGTGGACGAGTTCGAACTTTACAAGAGAGCCGGAGAAGCCGTTAAGAGGGCCTTAGAGAAGGGGAAGGAACTCATCAAGCCCGGCGTAAGCCTCTTGGAGGTATGCGAGGAGGTAGAAGATATCATAAGGAAGCTCTCGGACGGGCCTGCCTTCCCTTGTAACATAAGTATAAGCTACGAGGCTGCCCACTACTCCCCAATTCCCAACGACACCAAGAAGTTCCCCGAAAAGGGGATCGTGAAGTTGGACTTGGGAGCACACGTCCAAGGGAGGATAGCGGACTCAGCCATAAGCGTATTACTCTCTCCGAACCCCAAGCACGAGAAATTGAGCAACGCAGTCAAGGAAGCTTTGGAGAAGGCCTTGGCTAGGGCCAAACCCGGCTTGCCGGTATCGGCCATAGGCACTACTATAAGCGCAACGATAAAGAAGCATGGTTTCAAGCCCATAAGGAACTTGGGCGGTCACGGGTTGAGCCCTTACATAGTTCACAACGGCGTTTCCATACCTAACGTCCCGGAAAGGTTACCCTTCAAGCTCGAGCCGGGCAGGGCTTATGCCATAGAACCCTTCGGCACGAATGGGGCTGGGTACGTAGTTGAGGGCAAAGAAGTAACCATTTACTCCTTGAACCCGAGGCCCCCTAGGAACTGGGAACTTAAGGTGGGAGAGGACAAGGACTTGGTGGACATAATAGAGCAGAGGTTCAAGACTCTGCCTTTCTCGCCGAGGTGGTTGGTGGACGTTTACCCCTACGAAAAGTTGAAGGAGAAGCTCTCCAAGCTGGTAAAGGCCGGAGTTCTCTACCATTACCCTATCCTAATAGAGGCTAAGAAGGGTGAGGTGGCCCAGTGGGAGCACACGATATTCGTGTTCGAAGACAGAGTAGAGGTGACTACGAGGTAATCCACATTTATAGCTTGCCAGTCTAGGAGGGTTAGTGAATCCTATGTTGAGAAAGCTTGTGTACGCGCTCTTACTCCTCTCCCTTCCTTCTCTAGCCCTCTATGTCCAACCCAACGTGCATGTAGGTGATTGTGAATGGGCAGTCTTTGGGACGCCGAGTTATGTCTTGCTCCATTACAAAGGTTATGCCTATATCATAGAGCGTACTAGCTCAGTTAAAACTCCAATAATGATAGATGTTATTAACTTGGCAAATGGAAAACTGGAGAACTCAACGACCGTAAAACTTCCCGTAGACCAGTACGCCGATCAGTACCACGAACAAGTGCTATTGTGTCCAAAGGAGAAGAGAATTATGATAGTAATCTCATCGAGTTTTGAATCCATTACAGAGGCAGTCGGTTACGCCGTACTGGACATATCGAACCCCACATCTCCGACCCTTCTGTACTACGTCCCGGCGACGTTGAGGAAGTGAAGGGAGGCCAGGTTTGGTGGACCGGCCGGGATTTGAACCCGGGACCTCTCGGGTGCAAGCCGAGCGCTCTTCCAGGCTGAGCTACCGGCCCACC
>WAOJ01000080.1 GCA_015521275.1 Desulfurococcales archaeon
AGTCCCCTATTTTGGGCAAGCTTACCTTCCCTTCCGGCCACCCCTTCTCGAAGGGTTGCTCCTCCAGCTCTATCCCCAATTCCTTAGCTACGGCCCTCTCTACAGCATCGCAGTGGCCCACCTTTATCTTGCAAGCCTTCCAGAAGTCCACCACGAAGAATCCGTACTGCCTACCTATTGCTTGAACCAGGCCCGAGTTGCCTCCGTGGGCGTTCACCACTACCAAGGCCTTGCCAAGTCTCTTGCAAGAAGAAGCTATATCACCCAAGAGCATGGAGAGGGTCTCAACCCTCAAGCTTATGCTGTCTTCCCACTCCCAGCTCGCCGAGAAGGATATGGGGGGAAGTAGCTCTCCTCCAACTCTCTTCCTTATCTCTTCGGCCACCTTTGAGGCTATTTTGGTATCCAGGTCCTTGGGCCACCTCCCGTGTTGTTCATAAGAGCCTAAGGGGAGTATGCAGATCAAACTGGGCTCACGTTTAGAGTGGTCAGCGTAGGAGCCCCTCCCACGCTCACCGGAACCCTCTGTCCCCATTTCCCACAAGTCCCCGGCCTGAAGTCCAGCTCTTTCCCTATAGCCTCTACCTTCGAGAGCAGTTCCAGCACGTTCCCGGCCATGCCCAAGGGCCTTAAGGGGTAAGCCTTCTCTCCGTCTTTGACGTACCAAGCCTCCATGCTCATGAAGAAGAACGTTCCGTCCAGTTCAGCGTTCCCACCGGAGGAGTCAACTATCAACAATCCCTCCTTTAACTCCTCCATAAGCTCTTCAAAGCTCCAATCCTTGGGCTCTACGTAGGTTACCCTCATCCTAGGTATTACCCTCTTGCTCGGGTCCTCTTGCCTCCCATTGCCAGTAGGTTCCATGCCCAGCTCTTTGGCGTAATGCCTGTCCAGCAAGAAGCCGCCTACCTTTCCATTTTTCAATATGTTCACCTTCTTAGGCTTGGTCCCTTCGTCGTCGTAGAATATGGAGCCCCACTCCTCCCCGGTGCCGGGCGAGTCGCTCACGTCCAAGAACTCTGGTCCCACCTTCATCCCTAGCTTCAGGGGAGAGCCCCCTTTCACGTGGTCTCCCTCGGACATGTGGCCTAGGGCCTCGTGAACCATAACGCCTATGGCGGGGGGCATGAGGATGGCCCTATGCTTACCGGGGCTCACGCCCTTTCCCTCGAGCTGGAGCTTTGCCTTCCTTGAAGCTTCCTTGACTACTCTGATGGGGTCTGTTGTGTAGCCCTTCCTAGAGCCCTCTGCGAAGTAACCGTTCCCCCTGTTTCCCCCCTCTGCTACAGTTACGTTAGCTGCGTGCAAGCTATAAGAGAGCCTTTGGACGATTTCTCTCCCTTCGTTGTTTACGTATATCTTGTAGCCATATGTCTCCCTATAAATGATCGAGGCGCTTCCTTCTGCTTCCTTTAAAGCTTCCTTCACGTCCTTTACCTTTTGCTCGACCTCCACTTCCCAAGGCGGTACTTCCAGTCTCTGCTCCACCCTATCCACGAGCGGCTCTAGGGGGTACAGCTCCTTCTTGCCCAAGGCCTTGTAGGAGGAGTAAGCGTCCTCGAAGGCCCTCTCCAATTCCTTAAGGGTAGAGGCGTAAGACATAGCTGAACCCTCAACCCTAACGCCGGCCAACCACTTGGTGCCTTGGTTTACCTCAACCCCCTCCTTGGTACCTTCTATTAGGGTCCCGTTCGAGCCAACTATCATTATCTCAGCGTAAACGTTCCTTCTCCAAGCCTCCTCTAACACCTTCCTAGAGGCCTCTAGGGCCTCTCCCTCACTTGGAAGGCTGGAAGGTAACCTCCACTCCACCATCCTTCTTCACCGCCCTCAACACTCCCTCTATTTCCTTATTGCCGCACTTCCTACACACCCACTCGTACCTAATCTCGAAGTTCCCGCTGGGGTCTGAGATCTTCACCGGCATGAACTCCAAAGTACCCCTCTTGCACTTGTTACAAAGCCTCTCCCCGAACTCTACCAAGAGCCCTACGTCAGCCTCCACCATGACCGTCCCCCTCT
>WAOJ01000081.1 GCA_015521275.1 Desulfurococcales archaeon
GTTTATGACGTTGAGTAAGGGAGTAGGCAAGGTATCTGCCAAAGGACCTCCTAGGTACTTGTACAGGGGCAAGGAGAAGGAAGAGGCTGCCGCCTTCGCTACGGCCATGCTAGTAGCTACAATAGCGTTGGCACCCAGCCTGGACTTGTTCTCCGTCCCGTCCAATTCTATCATCTTATAGTCTATTTCCCTCTGGTTCGAAGAGTCCATGCCTATTAGGGCTGGGGCTATTATCTCGTTCACGTTCCTTACTGCCTTACTTACCCCCTTGCCCCAGAAGGCCTTTCCTCCGTCCCTAAGCTCCAAGGCCTCGTGAGAGCCCTTGGAAGCCCCGGAGGGAGCGGCTGCCCTCCCAAAGCCGGACTCCGTGACCACGTCAACCTCTACCGTTGGGTTACCTCTGGAGTCTAAGATCCACCTTCCTTTAACCTTCCTTATCTCGGAACACACTGCCTAAACACCGTTCCCTTGGGTCAGTAAGACGACATATAAGGCTCTCTTGGAGTTCGTTCATTTATTAGAGATGATGCCCTCATCGTTATGGGTAAAGGCTTTTGTCCACCTTGGGGCCCTTGTTGGACATAGTGAAGGGGATTAACTTAGATGACGTCATATACGAGCAAAGGTTCGTAAACTTTACCCCCTTTATGCCCGGAGACTTCGAAACTAAGAGCTGGGATGTCCTAAACGTAAAGGTTGAAAATGGATACGTAAGGGCGGAGCTGAGTCCCTCCAGGCCTCACTTGGCCCCTTCGCTAATAGGAAGGCTCAGGTGGGCCTTGAGGGCCCTCTTGGCGAACTACGTTAAAGACCCTAAAACGTTCAAGGACGTTGAGAAGGCATTCACGACCAAGAACGGTTTGAGCTTGATAGACTTCACCTTCGGTCGAGTAGGAGATCCCTCTTGGGCGGCCTTGTACAAGGTGTTGGTGAAGTATGACCCCGAGCCCAGCCCTTGGCCCTTGGGCTTGTGCTGCGCTTATTTGAACTCCGGCGTATTGAATAAGAGTGCGAAGTCTAAGTACAAGGACCTAAACTATCTAAAGAACCGCTATTGTTCGCTCTTGTCCAGGAGTAGCTTGAAAGGGGCAGAGGCGAAGCTCAGAGCTGCGCTGAGTAAGTTGCCCGTGGCTAAAGCTGAAATCGAAGTAAAGGTGATAAGAGATCCAAGGGTATCGAATGAAATGCTGGACGACTTCGAAGAAGTGCTCAAGAGCTTGGTGGACTTCGTCCTCTTCTCCTTGGGCTTGGGGAAGGCCACCTCCAGAGGCTTCGGGAGATTTGTAGCGAGAGGGAAGGAAGCTGACTCGAACACATTCGAAGAGCTGAGGAATGAGGTGAGCAGAAAGCTAGAAGATTTTGTAGGCAAACACTACGGCTACGAGAGGGTTAAGGGCGAGCCCAAGGTACCGGTACTAGACCTAGAGAGCTACGAGGTATTAGACGTTAAGGTTAGGAAAGATTTCCGAGGTTGCAACGAGATATTGAAGAAGTTCATGCTTAACGTGAAACCATCAAAAATAAGCAAGGTTGACGAACTAATAGAGGCTATAGGAGAAGCCGTAACCAAGAACGCGTGGAAGAGGGCAGCTAACATCGACTTCAAGGAGCCCGGCCCTGGGTTCCATACTTGGCCCTTGGGCTTGCCCAGGTGGCAACAAAAGACCGGCTACGCTTTATCCTCTGAAAAGAGGGACGAGGGAAGGGGGCTCTTGAAGGGTACGAACGAAGGCAGAAGGCAGAGCATGATTTACTTGTTCCCCACGATAGATTCAAAGGCTGTAATGCTTAAAATGTTAACCTACGACATGTTCGACTTGGTAAAGGGTAAGGATGGGGAAAGGCTCTTCCACCAAGGGAAGCACGGCAGCACTTACCACTTCGCCTCCGTAAAGCACATAATGACTAAGGAATGCTTAGACTCCATACCCGACCCCGCTGGAATAATAACCTTCGAGGAGGACTCTTGTGACCAACGCGTAGATAGTGAAGCCGAGTTGAAAGAACTTTATAACGTAGCTCTTGAGGCCAGCGTTGACTGGGTCAAGGCCGTCTTAGAAAGAAGGAGCTGCGACGGCAATGCAATAGTGAGCAAGTGTAAGGGCTTGAGGCCCTCAAAGCATTACAAGCACGGAGGCCACCATAAAGGGCGCAGAAGGAAAGGGTATGGGAAATATCCTTGAGCCCAACCTTATTTAGTTTCCCCATTAAACCGATAACGACGGCTCCGGTCCCTCAACGCCGCGAAAGGCCGCGGGGGATGAAAGGGATCCCCGTCGGGCGCCTAACACCTTAAACTTGAGGCTCGAAATGTAGCCAATCGCATCACCGATCAGCTTCCAGCGCGCCTCTCATCGCCCCGTCAGTAAGGAGAACACATATTAGCTATATTTCGATAGTGATCTGACACGAGGGTCCTCCCTTGGAGCTACGCGTGCTCTCATCCCTCGAGACCCCTCTTGGAAAAGCCTACCT
>WAOJ01000082.1 GCA_015521275.1 Desulfurococcales archaeon
AGATAAGGGAGCTCGTAGGTCCCATAGACAGTAACACTTTAGCCAGGATATTTAGGATATTCTTCACGGCTACCGTTTTAGGCTTTATGGACGAGAAAGAGTTCATAAATCTCATAAGGAATGCCTTAAAGCTATTCCCAGATATGGAAAAGACCATTAGGAAGTACGCGAGGTTCTACGTGGCCTTTAGAACAGCCGAGGCCATAGCGAAAGGCGAAATAAGGAATAAAATAGAAAAAGAAGCGTTCAAGCAATCCTTAGCCTTGAGATTAGGCTTGGAGAAGGTTATTCCTGACGACAACTACGTTTATATCATAGCCAGGGAAGTATTTAAGGTACCGGAGAACGTGTTGAGGAAGATACTGAAGGTAAGGGAGGTAGCTTGAGATGAAGGAGGCCATTAAGTGGTACGAGGAGATGCACAAGAAGTGCGACTTCCAAGGCAAGTGGGTCATAAAGCAAGAAGCCCAAACTGACTTTAGATACGGTAAATATCCTTGGGAGAGGAGTACGGAGGAGCTGATAAGGTTAGGAGTAATAAACTTGGACAAGCCCCCGGGACCCACGAGCCACGAGGTCGTGGCTTGGATAAAGAGGATGTTCAACTTAGAGAAAGCGGGGCACGGCGGGACCTTGGACCCTAAGGTTACGGGAGTATTGCCGGTAGCATTGGCAGAGGCAACCAAGGTCATCCATTACGTTATGTTGGCCGGTAAGGAATACGTAATGGTTGTTCAGTTCCACGACGCCGTAAAGGAAGAAGATGTAATTGAAAATTTGAAGTACTTAGTGGGAGAGATATACCAGAGGCCCCCACTTAGGAGCAGCGTCAAGAGGCAGCTGAGGACCAAGAAGGTATACTACATCCACGTAATAGAGTTCTACCCCGAAAGGAGGATGGCCTTAATGAGGATAGGCTCCGAGAGCGGGACCTACATGAGGAAGATAGCCCATGACTTGGGCTTGCTCTTGGGAACGGGGGCCCACATGAGGGAGTTGAGGAGGACTAGGAGCGGCCCCTTCCACGAGGACTGGAACTTGGTGAGGCTCCAAGAACTCTCGGAGGCCAAGTACATTTGGGAAAACTACAAGGATGATACGTACTTGAGGAAGATCATAATGCCGTGTGAGGTAGCTACTTGCCATATGCCCAAGATAATGGTTAAGGATGGGGCCGTTGATGCGATAGCTCATGGAGCCAACGTCGGAGCCCCCGGAGTTGCTGCCTTGACGGACAACATGAAGAAGGGAGACGTGGTAGCGGTGGTCAGCTTGAAGGGCGAATTGGTAGCAATAGCTCAAGCTTTGGTTGACGCAGAGGAAGCCTTGAAGATGGAGAAGGGCTGGGTGGCTAAGACTAGGAGGGTAATAATGAAGCCCGGCACCTATCCGGACGTTTGGAGGAAGAAGGCCAAGGAAAAGGGCTGACACATTAATCCCTTCCCCACATTTGTTCATTCGGTAATGCCCTTGAACCCGTTGGATGAGGTTGTGCTCACTACCTTCAAGCACAGCCCTCACCTAGCCTCCTTCTACGGCCTTAGGGACTACGACTTCTTGGTACCAAAGCTTAACAAGGAAGGAATAGAGGAAATGCTCAACGATTACTTAGAACTGTCCTCAAAGCTCAAGGACTACGAGCCCGAGAACGAGGAGTTGAGGCTCGACAGAGATCAGTTCTTGAGGGAGTTGAGGCAAAGCTACATAACGTTGGAAGGTTGGAAGCTGTGGAGGCATTACCCCTTAGCCCCCGACGTAATAACCGAGATGCTCCTCTCCATAATTTTCTCGGATGCAAACGAAAAACACAAGGAAGAGGCCCTTAAGGCCAGGATAAAGGCTATACCTCAGATGCTCGAGGAGAGTAAGGAGCTTCTGGAAGAGCCCTACTCCATATGGGTTTCCTTAACGAACATGCAGCTTCAAGGTTTAAGGTTAATGTTACTAGACATGAACGTACCTAACGAAGTCTTAGTAGCTTTGGAGGAATATTCCAAGTGGCTCTCCAGCTTACAACCGAAGGAGGGCTTCAAGCCCATAGGAGAAGAGCTGTTCGAGGAGCTGTTGAGGGCTAGGGGAATAGAGGAGGACTCCGAGAGCTTGGCCAAGTGGGCTAGGGAAGAGGCCTTCAAGCTCAAGGACGAGCTCGGCAAACCTCCAGAGGGCCTTGAAGCCGAGGACCCGAGGAAAGCCTATATAGAGGCTGTTAAGAGGGCTAGGGCTTTCGTCAAGGAAAAGGCAATAGTGCCCTTGCCTCCAGACGAGGAGCTCGACGTTAGGGATACCCCGGAGCCGTTGAGGCCAATAATACCTTTCGCTGCTTATTACCCTCCCCAGAGGTTCTCGCCCTTCAACAAGGGCACCTTGATAATAACTCCGGGGGCGAGCAAGAGGGATTACTTCGACATCCTCAATACTGCGGTCCACGAGACTTACCCCGGCCACCACGTCCAGCTTACCTTCCCCTTGCCTACGAAGTATAGGGCCTTTGCGGATGCTACCGATTACGTGGAGGGCTGGGCTCATTATACGGAAGAGCTAATGCTGGAACAAGGCTTCGAGGAACACCCTAGGTACGCTTGGCAAGTGAAGAAGGACGCATTGTGGAGGCTGGTTAGGGTTTACGTGGACGTGTGGCTGAGCAAGGGCAAGATGAGCTTCGAGGAAGCTGTGAGGGAACTGGTAGAGGTAGCCATGCTCGACGAGGAGTCAGCAAAGGCAGAGGTCCTTAGGTATACCTTAACGCCGGGCTACCAGCTCTCCTACGCTTACGGCAAGAGGAGGATAAAGGAAATGAGAGAAATGGTTATGCAAGAGTCCAAGTTCTCGCTTTACGAGTTCCACGAGAGGTTCTTGAGGTTCGGGGCCTTGCCGGTTGACGTGATAAAAGAACTAATTATTTAAAATTACTAACCGGTAAGTAGGCACGCCATGATGGAGCTGCTCTTCGCGCTAATATGCTCTAACGTGAGCATTTCTGCTCCCTCTGCCTTACTCCCGCCTTTGAACCTCAACGCTACGATATACCTTTACGGAATTAGTAACGGACCCCCTTGCCTTAGAATGAAGAGCTTCTTGGAAGGCCTAGAAATATACGGAATAAAGGTGATATGGGTACCGTTAGATAAGGTAAAGCCGAACGTGACGGAGCCGTTGAAGGTAATAACCTCCATGGGCTTGCCTCTAGAGGTGCCCATCTCTGCCGTTTACCAAGACAAGAGGCTAAAAGCTATAGTGATAGGGGACGTGGAGAACCTAACCTTCTGGAGCCAGCTCTTGAGCTCCAATTGGAAGGGCGTTAAGGTTTACATAGGCCAGAGGTTAGTTGGCACTTGGAAGGGAAGGACCTCCTTCCCCTTTACCGCTCTCGGCTTGGCAATAATAGACGGCATGGGCCCCATAGCCTTAATGGTCTTTGCCCTATATATGGCATTGTGCAAGGAAATAATGGGCAACTGCTGGAAGAGGGCCTTGGCGTTCGTAGCCACGGCCTCTGTGACGAGAGCTCTCATGGGCTTGAGTCTATCCTCTATACCAGTCTCGCCCTACTATCCGGCAATAGGAGCCGCACTCGCCCTCATAATACTCGTAAACGCCTTGAGGCCTACCAAGAGCTTAAACGAGGCGCTGAGAAAGTTTATGGGCTTCTTCGAGAAGCTAGTAAAGAACGGGGCATCGCCGTTCCTCCTGGGCTTAGCCGTAGGCTCGTTAGGCCTCTCCCCTTGCGTGGTAGGAGCCTTCCTAAGCGCCTCCACTTTGGCCAGCGGCTTGCCTTGGGGACAGAGGCTGGTATTCTGGGCCCTCTACGCTCTGGTTTACTCTATACCCCTAACCCTAGCGGCTAAGGTAATAGACAAGGTAGAAATACGAAAGGCGGTAGCCGTCCTAGCGTCCATATCTTTAATAATATCCCTCTACTTCCTCGTCGCTTTACAATAGCGGGTTGCGAAAAGGGGATTACCTCTCCTTTGAGCTTTACTCCGGATGAAGGCCATGCTCTCGCCGTTCTCGGACTACGTCTGGGAGTTCAGGTCGCCGAGGAGCAAGTTCGGCCCTGGGAGCTTGAACGAGCTAAAGGTTGACATGGAGAGGCTCCAAGTGAAGAAACCATTCCTCATAACCACAAAGGGATGGGTGAAGAGGGGCATTGTGGAGAGGCTCAAGGAGATACTTGGGATGGAGATACCCTATTGGGACGGAGTTGAGCCGGAGCCCTCTGCAGAGAGCGTTGAGGAAGCGGCCAAGGCCTTGAAGGAGAGCGGCGCCGATTCAGTAATAGCAATAGGCGGCGGTTCAGCCTTGGACACCGCTAAGATAGCGAACTTGCTGGCCGTTTACGGAGGAACGGTTAGGGACTACGTAGCCCCTCCTTACGGAAAGGGCAAGCCCGTGCCGGGCCCAGTGAAGCCCATGATAGCAGTACCGACGACTGCCGGAACCGGAAGCGAGGTGACCAGCGTAGCTGTGGTGACGCTCAAGGACGAAGGAGTGAAGGTAGGGATAAGCTCAGACTACCTAAGGCCCTCCTTGGCGCTCTTGGACCCGGAGCTGACCTTGACCATGCCACCGAAGGTGACCGCTGACACCGGCATGGACGCTCTGACACATGCGGTAGAAGCTTACATAGCCAAGCCTTACTGGGCCAGGGAGAGGCCGGAAGACCCGTCTAAGAGGCCCGTCTACGTTGGCTCCTTTACCGTTACTGAGGTATTGGCTGAGAGGGCCATAGAGCTAATAGGCAAGTACTTGAGGAGGGCCGTTTACTGGGGTAAGACTGACCTAGAGGCTAGGTCCGGAATGCTAATAGCGAGCTACCTAGCTGGCTTAGCCTTCGGCAACTCCGGAGTTGGCTTAGCCCACGCAGCCTCCTACCCGTTAGGAGGTAGGTACAAGGTGACCCACGGAGAGGCCGTAGGAATACTCTTGCCAGCTGTCTTGGAGTTCAACGCTCCAGCTAATTACGAGAAGGCCAAGAGGGTGGGAGAACTATTGACCGGAGAGAAGTGCCCGGAGAAGGACCCGGAGAAGTGTGCTGAGTGGGCTGCAAACGCCATAAGGCAGTTGCAGAAGGACATCAAGTTCACTCCGGGACTGGAGGCGGTTGGAGTGAAGGAGGAGGACCTAATGGAGATGGCCCAAGAGACCATGAACCAGAAGAGGCTCTTAGCCACCAACCCCAGGCCGGTAACTCCGGAGGACGTGTACTGGGTCTACAAGAGGAGCATGAGGAACTACTGATCTCTTATTCGTGAAATTTCTTTGACCCTTTAAAATCCTTCCTCAAGCGACGTTAGCGTTATCTCTTTCAGAGAGTACCTCTAAGGACTGGATGGAATGGTTCCTTTTGAGGAGGAGAGCCAAAAAGTTAGGCCATCTTGCTTATTGCATACTTGTATAGCTTCCTCAAACAGTCCGGGCATATGTAGCCTCCGTAGGGCCTCTCGGGCCTCCTCTCAGTCTTCGCTAACTTCCTTATCTCAACTGGCCTTCCCCTTGGAACGCCTCCCAAGGGCCTCCCGCATATAGCACACCTAGCCGCCTTGGGCTTCCTCTTCTCATAGTGTATTACGGTCCTGCCTCCGGGTGTCCTCTTGTAGACCCTCCTCCTACTCCTAGAACGGTAAGCCGGCCTTACCATGGCTCAAACCCCTCGGGAGCACCATTTGAGGCTTTATATTTTCTCAACGGCCTCCACGAACTTCTTGGCAGCCTCTTCCACAGCCCCTTGTCTGTTGTATATCACGTTCACCGCTGCTCCAACGAGGACAGCTGAAGCTATTGCAGCGTTCCTAGCGAACTCCATGAACTTCTTGAGGAACTCTACGTCTGAGTAATCGCTCCTAACCCTTCCCTTATCGCTCCTCTGCCTCTCCACTATCTCCTCCGGACTGGCCTCTATCACGAATATTATTGCTGGGTTTAGGTTTTCTATTACGTGCTTCGGGAGGCCGGGCCAAACTCCGGTGGGAGTGTTTATGGCTGCGTGGGTATCTATTATCAAAACGCCCTCGTCGCCCAGCTCCTTCTTCGCGTCTTCTATTATGGCCTTAGCCGCCAAGGCTTGGAGCTCCCTTTGCTGGCTTAAGTTTAACTTCCTCATTTCATCCCTATGCTCAACCCAGCCCCTCTCCTTGGCCACCTTGAACATATAGTCACCGAAGTTAGCTACCTTCACCTTATATCCCTTCTCCTTTAGTATCTCAACGGCCTTAGTGGTTACGGTAGTCTTGCCGACTCCGGGAACTCCCGTGGCAATTACTACTCTCATCATGGCTTACTCCCCTAAGACCTTTCTGAGCAACGGATAAGTCTCTATCGCCCTCTCGTACGTAAGCATTACGTAGTACTGCTGCAATATCATTACTGCCAGCAGCAGACCCGTTCCGGTTCCGTAAGCCCCGAAGATGTCCGCCACTATTACTAGCAACGCGGCTATTATGCTTGAGAGTATAGTTAACGGATATATGTACTTAGCCAAGATCTTCTCCAAGTGCCTCGGGTCGTTCCTCGCTCCGGGTATGTGCAAGCCACTCTCTATCAAGTTCCTAGCTTGAGTAGCGGGGTCCAGTCCAGCTAGCTCAACCCACAGTATTCCGAATGCGACAGCTAGGATGGTCAACGCTATAGAGTACGTTAACATCCTCAAGGGTTGTAATACTACTGCCAGCAGACCTCTGGGCGGGCTTAAGTAATACGCCAACTGCCATAGCGGGCTTTGGGGCCCGGCAGCTTGTGCCATCGTCTGTATGTTTGCAAATATTATTGCTGCTAAGAGCACCGGTATGTTCGTAACGTATAGCAAGTTTAAGGGTATCTTTATCCTCATTCCCCTCATCTGCTGGACGGACAGGGGGACGTTTATCTTGACTGAGCTCAGATAAGCTATCACTATGATCATCGCTATTGTTGCCAAGAAGCCTATGAGGTCCGGCATAGCTCCTAGGTTAGTGGTGGTTCCGGCACAGTTCACTTGGATCGGTAGCTTAGGGGCTCCTAAGGGGTTTCCTACTATCACGCTCAAGGGTCCGCATATCGCTGCTGAAGGCAATAGGCCGGCCCAGAAGATGTGGCCTTGGTGGGAGAACCAGCCTCCAACCTCCCATGCTATCCCGCTTACCACGCTAGCGGCTATGAACAAGCTTATTCCGCTCCCAAGGCCCCAACCCTTTTGGACCATCTCGTCCATTATGATTACCAATATGG
>WAOJ01000083.1 GCA_015521275.1 Desulfurococcales archaeon
GTTCTTGAACCACTCGTACCTCATCATCTCTTTTGCTCTCTTTATGTCCTCTTCCTTAGCCTTAATTATGACGTTCCTCCTCTCTTTGGGACTAAGCCAGTTCTTCTCGAATATATCGCTCATACTCACCCCTAAGAACTTAGCGTTCGGCGTGGCGAGCCTTTCGTTCTCGAAGCTCAGGCTTATGCTTCCCGAGCGGAAGACGCTGAAGATGTACCACCCGTAGGGATCGGCGTCGGTCAAGATGTAAACGGGCAAGCCGAGCTCCTCGTTGAGCCTCCTCACGAACCTCCTCGTCGCTCTGTCGGGCTGACCTGATGAGGTTATCAATATGCACTTGTTCTTCTGCCAGAACTTTATCCTGTGCAACTGCTGGAACACGGCGTCCTTCTCTATTACTAGTACATATTCAGCATCCACGTCTATGAACTCTATCAAGTCCGGTGTGGGCTCTATTGCGTAAGCTCCGTGACCCATCTTGCTTAAGTCTATTACGTCGTCGCCGGACCTTATCCTCATGTTACCCACTACTTTGCCCTTCTCCTTGCTCAGTATCAGCATCTCCTCCCTCAGCATTCCAGTAAACACTTCCACGTCCACTATCAAGCGGTCGCTCTCCTTCTGCTCGTTCCAAGTATTCTCCTCCCTCCTTCTCCCCCTTAGGTCCCTATACACTATGGTGTGTTTGCCCTTGTAGTACAAGTCCCTTATCGTCGGATATTCATCATTGAGCAAGGCATCATATATGAGCGAAGCCATTAGTAAAGTGTTGGCGAACCTCTTCGCCTCTCCCTTGTCCAAGAACTTCCTAGTTAAGGTCTTACTTCCCGGCAATAGAAGCTTTCTCTCTTCATCAAAGATTACGTTCGCCCTAGTCCTGGCCAGTATTTCCATTACTGGATCTTCGCCTCTCAATATCTTATCTATTACTCCTTTGAACTTTTCAAAGAATACCTTCGCGGCCCTCTTCCTAGCTTGTAGGTCGATTTGAGATGCCATGAGGCTCCCCACCGCTAAATGTTTCATTGTTTAAAAAGTCGCCCAACCTAGGTGACTTAAGAACTAATTAACGCAGCTTTCGCTCAGCAATGGGGACACTCCGGTTGGGGATAAAAAGTAGGGCACATAAGGCGTACGCCATCTGTCCTAACTATGAGCCCGTCAAATTCATTAAGAAGTCCTACTCACTTCGTACCAAAGAACACGACAAGCCAAGATTACCTTCGCGGGCGAAGCTAACAGCTGGACTGACTTACAGTACTCCTTATCCCTCCCTCCTAGAGACGCTCGCACGTTTGCGGAGAGATTATTTGATCTAAACAAAATAAATGAGATCGGCATCTTGGGAGACATAATAGAGGCTTACGTACCAACGCATTTCGACGGATGTCCCGTGTGCTTGTTAAACGAGGCCGTGAACTGTGTAGTTCCGACATATAGTCAGAGGTACTGGAGGATATCCATGTTTTGGGCAAAGTTCATATTAGAGAAATTAAGAAGTGAAGACTTCGAGGTCAAGTGCGAGAAGAGGTTTACATAGCGTCCATCCTTCCTTATACTCTTAGTAGCTAGAGAAGGTCGAGGAGAGTTGAATGGGGCTTTGTTTGATCTTCACTCACTATTCCAATATCCCGCAAGGTTTCCCCCCATATCGTGGAATATGTAATGAAGAACTATCCCGGCTCATACCTAGACCCCTTCGCCGGCAGCGGGACCGTTTTAGTCCATGCCTATTACCTAGGCTTTGAAGCAAAGGGATACGACTTATTGCCGATATTGCCCTTAATGGTCAAATCGAAGATAGAGATCTTGGAGAAGAGTATAGACGTTAACGGAATCGAAGAGAAACTTAAGGGAGCTAAGGGAGGCGAGTGCAGCTATCCTTGGTTAGAGGAGTGGTGGCCAAAGGAGGCTAAGAGCCTAGCTTGTGGCCTCATGGAGGTCATAAGGGAAAACGTAAGGGTCAGGGGTTGTAGGGTAGAGAGCGATAACCCCACCCTCGTCCTCTTAGCCTTAAACTTAGCTAGGAGGTTGAGCTGGGCGGACGATTCCGTTTACAAGTGGTTTCGCTCAAAGGTAAAGAGGAAGAAGATGGAGGAGATAATAGCAAAGGGAAAATTAAAGCAGTATTACCTAAGCCTCTTGGAGAGGAAGGTTAAAACGTTGAAGTATTTGCTCCAGACCTTGCCAAGGCCGAAGGGGAGCGAAGTCGTCGTTAGCGGTTGTAAGGACGTGCTAGAGGTTAGGGACGAGGGCGACGTGATACTAACCTCTCCCCCTTACCTCCAAGCCCACGAGTATGTCAGGAGCTTCAAGTACGAGTTACTTATGTTGGGCGTTAGCTTGGAAACCGTGAGGGTGTTGAGCAAGCTCGAGATACCCTATAGGGAGGTTAGGTGCAATTATGAAGGTAGACTCTACTTAGAGTACATGAGTAAGGTTGTGCCGAGGCTGAGGTTGATATATAGGAACTACTTCTGCTCGTTGTTCAAGGCATTTGAAAACCTAAAGGCCGAGACTGTAGCCCTCTTCACAGGCCCGGCTTCCCTAAACGGGGTGAACATACCTATACACGAAATTATGAAGGAGTACTTCGAGGAAAAGAGGTTCAAGGAGGTAGAGAGGAAGGAAGATCTGATAAAGAGGAGGAGACTGTTCAAAGGGAGAAACAACAAGAACAGAAACGGAATAGAGAAGGAGGTATTACTAATACTAAAGACATCACAGTAAGGCTTGTATTTCCAATTACCTCTAACCTTCTCACACCGCTAGTATTACCTCAATTTTCAACAAATCGAGCCTTTTGGGCAGAGTTAAGTTCTGTAAAAGAGGGCGCCAGAGGTCGTTACAAAGGAGTGGTCGGGAAGCTAGAGATACTTCCTCGGATCAGTTATCTTCCCCTCTACGGCAGAGGCTGCTACCGTGGCCGGGCTAGCTAGGTAAACCTTGCTCTCAGGGTGACCCATCCTTCCCCTGAAGTTCCTGTTGCTGCTGGAAATGGCTACCTCTCCGGGGCCTAATACTCCCAAGTGGCCTCCCAAGCACGGGCCACAAGTGGCATAGGCTACAAAGCACCCGGCTTGGGTCAGTATGTCTATTATCCCTTCCTTGAGGAGCCTCATGTACTGCTTGACTGAGGCCGGTATTGCTATGCACCTAACTCCCGGAGCAACCTTCCTGCCCTTCAAGATCTTTGCAGCTTCCACGAAGTCCTCGTATCTTCCATTGGTACAGCTGCCTATGAAGGCTTGGTCTATCTCAACTCCTTCAACTTCGCTCACGGGCTTCACGTTGTCTACGCTGTGGGGAGC
>WAOJ01000084.1 GCA_015521275.1 Desulfurococcales archaeon
CTATCAGACTATGTGTATTATTTTTCTCCTCCCCGTATCTTCCAAATAGAAGTCCCTCTTGGCGCTCGTTACTAAAGCCAACTTCCTAGGCGTAATTATTGCATACTCGTACAGGAAGCTTCCGGGCGTAACAACCGTTAAATAACGCTCGAAGTCCATGTCAACTGCCCTCAGCTCAAAGCTTCCGAAGACTCTCCTCTCGCCGGCCAACATATCAACGTAAGGGGGCCTCTCAACCCCCTTTAACTCGTTGTAGAAGGCATAGACTACCCTCTGCTTGACCTTGGGTTCAGCGTAATATACTTGAGACTCCTTAGGCAGCGTTACGCTTCTAGCGTCCAGTACTATAGAGTCAGCAACTATCAATGCGTTTCCATGGACTTTAACTTCAATTACGTAGTCCTTGAACTTGACGTATATGGATGACATTCGTGGCCCCATATCCCCTTCGCGTAAAACTTTTAAACCTATTAGCTATCCGTACCCCACGGAATCAGGGCCCGTAGCTCAGCCAGGCAGAGCGCCGGGCTCATAACCCGGTGGTCCGGGGTTCGAATCCCCGCGGGCCCACCACCCGGTGATCCACTATGCTAACCATTACCCTACGTGACGACGGTTACGGTGTACCCTCTGGTCCTCTTCCCAAATCCATAGTAGGAATACGCATAAGGGATCAAGTCCTCCTCCATCCCATAGAGGTCGCATATCTCAGCTTGACTAATGAAGCCAGAATTATGAAAGATGGAAAGGAGTTGAGCTTCAAGGATGTCCTAGCACACATAACTTCTGCACTCGAAAAAAGCTGTAGGGAGAAGGAGAAAGGTTGTAGAACTTTAAGGACATTCTGGTCCTTACTTACCGTTTATTACGATTTAAGGAAAAAGAACAGGAAAGTGGTCCCGGAGGCAAGGAGGGAGGGGACCCTCGTAGAGATAAGGAGGAACAGTTGGTGGTCAGAATACTTGGTCTTGGAGGAGGGTCTCAAGGTCAAGGTAGATGATCTCTTGTATTGGGCAGATGATGTAAGGGCAAACGACATGAAGTCCATAGTAGCAGTAGTGGATAGGAATAGCGGCGTTACGTATTACGAACTCACCCCTGTCGAATTTAGGGAAGTGAATAAACAGATGGGAGAAGCCCCATCTTTTCAAGTCTCCTCTTAACAGAAGGATACAAGGTTATCACTTCCCATTCAACGTCAACCAGCTCTGGGTGTATGGAGGCCAACTTTTCCAAGAGCTTGGCGTAGTCCTTCTTGCTTCCATAGCCTAAGACAATAGCGGCCCTCATCATCTTAACCGGATGTCCGGCTTCTAAGAGGTTCTCAAAAGCCTTGAAAGGATATTCAAAGAATTCCTCAGATGCGCCCGTCACTTTGGAGAAGGCTCGAGGTGTGGGAGCCTTTATTGAGACTCTCACGAAGACGTCCCTCTTAGCTATTTCCTTAGCCAACTCCTTTTCGTAACCTAAGAGGATGCCGTTGGTTTCGAGAATAAAGAGTAGGCCCTCTTGGTTTAGGATATCTATGACCTTCAGTAAGTGCTCGGGACAGAGGGTCGGCTCTCCGCCGGTTATTCTAGCCAGCCTATAACCGCGCTTGCAAGCTATCTCTATTAGCTTCGACGCAACTTCTTCTGGCATCATGAGCTTGGAATTTTCAGGCACAAGGTGAGAGGACCTCCAGCTCCAACAGAAGGCGCATCTTAAGTTGCAGCCCACGACATCCGCCGTCGCTATTCCGCCATAGAAGGAGCCTCCTCTAAACCTGTGATAGAGCCTCCTATTACCCTTACAAACGACATGCGCAACCTTCTTACCAAGTTCGATAGGATTAAAAACCATTTTCTCAGTCCTGACTCACGAGGAGGGCAGCGGGCCTCTCCCTTACCTCTATCTTGAGGAACCTCCGGGGATTAACATCACTCTCAAGCATTGCGTGCTCGACCCTCTTCTCGAGTTCCCTTATCTTCTCTGGGTCCAGCTCACCGGCTATGTCTATATCGGTTAGTATTACACCCCTAGGAGTACGAAAGCTCCTCACGCTCACGAGGTTCTTCTCGCCGGCAACGTTCTTGATCTCCTCCATCACCTTGGCCCAGAATAGAGCGGGGAACCACCTTCCGAAGAGCCTTATCCTGGTTACCTTGGTTATTCCCAATCTCTGTTCTCCACTTTGCTGAGCCTCCTCTGGAACTTGTCTTCCTTGATAAGTTAATCCAGTACTCAAGCTTCCAACACCCTTCCAGCAAAAAACCATTACCGAGCCTTATTAATTCTTTCTCTTGATTTAAACAAGGAGTCCCAGTTGCTTGCCACGTCACGTACGTAAACCCCGGCCCCCTTCATCTTAGCAATCTTCATCAAATATTCCTTGAAGCTTAACCCCAGTCGGGTTTTCCAGGTGGGATAAGCTTCGAGGACACTCTTTGCAGCAATAGAATGAAGGTAACAGAGGCCATTCTCTTGAGCTTCCCTATGGCATAGTGCACACTTGTTTTCGGGCTCTAAGTCTCCTAATGTTTGCGCGAGTTTCTTGCCGACCTCACTTAAATGGGGTTTATACTTGGACATTAAGTACATCAATACCTTCTTCGCCTCGTTAACGACTTCTTCTCTCTTCTTCTTACCCATTCTTATTTTCTCCATTTCTTCTTCGAACTTCCTTGTTAATTCGACGCTCACTATCTCTGGGAAGTATTTGGACAAAACTAAAGCCACACCCATGCCCAAGTCAGTTACATAAACCTTGTTGTTTATACTCTTCAAATACCCCCGCTTGAAAAGCGTCTCAACTATCCTCGCCC
>WAOJ01000085.1 GCA_015521275.1 Desulfurococcales archaeon
GGTATAGATACTGTGCTTTATTGTGGTAGTTAAGTTAAATATCGTGGTCGCTAGGGCCGGAGCCACCAGCTCGAGGGTAAGGGTAGGTATTGCGACTATTGCATTACCCGAACACCTAGCCGTGTAAGCTTGATAATACGGCATCGTGACGGTGTCCACCAATGTATATATCCCTTTTACGTAGACAAGCTTGTAAACCGGTTTGAAGAGCCTTGTGAGCGTTAGGGTAGTTAAATAGGAGTATGTGTTGGTGTTTAAGGTTAGGGTAGTGGTGGCGCTGGCTATAACAGTCTCGGCCAAAATCGAATAGGCCAGCATCAAGACAAACAGAGCTGTTCTCAAAGGGCCTCACGCGTTATGGAACTCTAGCCTCAAGTAAAAGAGCTTTTTTTCAGATGAACATCACTTTCCTAACCTTCTTATAGGCAGCTACCCTCTGGTTCACGAAGTTCATTATTTCTTCCTCGCTCACCTTGCCCTTACACTCCTCCTTGAGCTTCACCTTCGCCACCGGTATCTGGCCCAGCTCTCCGGCCGGCTCGCCCTCTACGATAGCTTCCTCGACACAAGGATGCTTCATCAGTATTAGCTCCAAGTCCCTCGGGAACACGGGATAGCCCTTGTACTTCAACATCCTCTTCCTAACTCCTCTAAAGTAGTAGAAGCCCTCCTCGTCCTTGGCTAATATATCGCCAGTCCTAAGCCAGAGCTTCCCGCCGACCTCCACGAAGGCCTTCGCGTTCTCCTCCGGGTCCGGGTATTCCTTCATGACTTGGGGCCCTCTTACCAACAGTTCGCCTTGATCCTCTTTGGGCTCTAAGGTTTCCGGATCCACCAGTAAGGCCTCGACGCCGGGTAACGGGAAGCCCAAGCTGCCTATCTTGTGCTTTTGGGGCGTAGTAGCGAATATTTGGGGGGCTTCAGTCATGCCGTAGACTTGTAGCAAGGGCTTTCCGGTGAGTTCTTCCCACCTCTTCTGGTCGTCCGGGGGCAAGTAGGCGCCTCCGCTCATAGCCCACCTCAAGCTCTTGCCGAGTTCCTTCACAAAGTTCTCATCTTCCTTCATCAAAGTCTGATACACTAAGGGTACGGCGACCATATAGGTTGGCTTGTATTCCTTGCTCATCTCCTTTATCTTCTCAACGTTAAACTTCTTCAACAAGAGGGCCGTTCCTCCGGATACCAAAGCTGAAAGCAGAGCGGCGTCCAAGCCCAAGACGTGTGTTAAGGGAACCGTAACCAAGCTTACGTCATTCTCATTTATACCTTCAGCTTGGACCAAGGGCATTATTGCTCCCACGAAGGACTTGTGCGAATGTATCACTTGCATAGTCCTCCCGGCTATTCCAGCATAATAGAAGACCCTCGCATCGTCCTCGTAGCCGACGACCACCTCGTGTTCGCCTTCAGCCTTGTTCAAGGCTTCTTCGTCGAGAACGACGTAGTCCTTTAAGGTTTCGCCCTCCCTTTCAACGACCTCCTTGTCCGCTAGGACTACCTTGGGGGAAGAGTCCTCTAGCTGGAAGGCCAAGTCCTCCTTCTGGGTCAAGGCGTCCACTATTACTACCCTAGCCCCCGCGTAGAGGGCTCCCAAGAGGCCGATGACGAACTCGGGCCTGTTAAACATTATTAGGAAGACCGTGTCACACTTCCTCACTCTATTCTCATATAGGAGCTTCGCTACCGCCTTGCTCTTCTCTATTAATTGGGAATAGGTGAGCTTACGCCCGTCCTCATAAACTAAAGCCACCTTGTCTGGCCTCTCTTTGGCCCTCTCCTCTATTATCTTATGAAGGGGCTTGTTGGGGTCCTTGTACTCCATGGAGGTTCCCAGCTCCACATTTCATAGAAGGTTTTAACGGTTCTTGCTTTCTCATAATTTAAGAAAGGGTCACCCACGGGTTCGCTCTTCACCGATCAGTAACGCCGACCCCGTTCATCCCCTCTCCACCAAGACCTCCACGTCGCCGCCTATAGCGTCTAAGACCTTCCTAAGTTCGTCCTCCCCCTCGACCACTATCACGGCCTTATACTTCCCCGCAGTCCTTATGGCACCTTTCAGCATCACGTCCTTCTTGCTCAGTATTACGAATCTCAACAACTCCTTGACTATGTCAGGAACGACTTTTGCCAGATCCTTTACATTTACATACTTATTGTTCCAGAGCATTAAGTACTCAACCTTGTTAGACTTCATTAAGCTCAGAGCACAGAATAAGTCACTCCTCTCGTCAGTGACTATGACCTTATCGTTAGCGTACTTAGAAACGGGATCCTCATAGGGTTCTCCCTCAGCAACTGCATAGAGCATATCCCTTATGGTAAAGAGCTTGTTACCCACTTTTACAGCCTCCACGTCGTTTCTGACCATTTCGGTAACAGCTTCCGAAACCTTCGTGTCCTCAGAAACCTCTATGAGGGGTTTGGCGGAATCAGCTATTACCGCCTTTCCTACGGGGACGTGATCCAGTATTGCGAAGACCAAGTCCCTGGCGTAGGCTATTCCGAGCACCTTGTTGTTCTCAACTACTGGCAAGTGGGATATATCATACCTCTTCATTATCCTCAAGGCCTCGAGGGCGTCCACGTCTGGCTTTACTGTTAGCGGAGAGAGGGTGGCGTATTCAATAGCTTTAACCACTTCCGGGTCTTCTCCCCTAGCCAACGCGTTGGCAATATCATTGTCCGTCACCAAGAAGCTCAATCTTCCCTTCTAGTCCACCGCAGCAGCCCCGCCTATGCCGCTCCTAACCATTACCTTTGCAGCGTCTCTGAGAGAAGCGTCCTTGTTCACGAACGACTTAACCGCTAAGGAGCCTACCGTTACCACTCTGGGCCCCTCGGGTCTCTACACTTAAGCCTAATATGCTAGCCTCCCACGGATCCGACAGTGATGATAGAGAACAAGGAGTTCAAGTTAGAGGCCGGCAAGTTCTTGGAAGTCACCGGTCCAGCGGCCGTGAGGGTTAAGGAGGGTGAAGCCTTACTCATGGGGAAGCCTTTGGAAACCAACGATTTGGTCGTGGTTCCTCAATGGAGGACGTACGTGTTTAAGGCGACCAAGAAGTGCAAGTTCTCAATATCCCTAACCAAAGAAACCACAATAAACGTAGTTGAGAACAACGTGTTCGACGTCTGGACGAAAGAGCTGGAAAGGCTGGTGGGAGCAGAAAGGGTAGTAATTGCTGGACCTACCGACTCAGGGAAGAGTAGCGTAACCGCTACCTTGCTAAACTTGAACTTGAGGAGCGGGAAGGAAGTATCAGTAATAGACAGCGACGTTGGTCAGAACAACCTCTGCTACCCGACCATGGTTTGTAAGACCAAGGTTAGGGACTACGTGTTTACCTTGAGCGAGCTCGAAGGGGAGGAGAAGAGGTTTACTGGCACAATAACCCCGGCCGTCCATACGTCGAGAGTAATATCATCAGTTACCTCGCTGGTCAAGGGAAACGTGGTAATAGATACCGACGGCTGGGTTGACGGCTACGAGGCCGGTTACTATAAACACAGCTTACTCAGAGCTGTAGAGCCAGAAGTTGTGGTTTACATGGGCAAGGCCCCGTGGTGGGCAAAGGGGCCTTGGGAGCTGGTCGAGCTTCCCCCTTCGCCGGGGAAGGAGAGGACTAGGGAGGACAGGAGGAGCATAAGGAAGAATAGGTATAGGAAGGCCTTGGAGAAGTGCAAGAGCTTCGACATAGACTTGAGGGAGGTTCCCGCGTTCTACTCCGTCCTCTTCAATTCGCCGGAAGGGGACGAAGCCTTGAAGGAAGCCGTGAGGGAGCTCATAGGGGTAAAGCCCATAATGGTCGTAACTAACAATAAAAAGATAATAGCAGTAGTGCCTAAGAGGTCAAAGTACAGAAAAGTGAAGGAAGTGGAAGTGCTCGAGGAAGGCGAAGAGAGGGGCTTGCTCGTGGGCTTGGGAAACGAGAAAGGGAACGAGGAGCTAGGGATGATCGTTAAGATAGACTATAGGTATAGGCTGATGAAGGTGAAGAGCTGTTTCGAGGGTAAACCGAAGTACGTGAGCTTCGGCTCCGTCAAGTTGGACGAAGACTTCACGGACCACGTGTGGAGGAAGCCGATATGATGAGGGAAAGCTTGGCGCTCTACGCTTTCTCTTGGCAGTTCGACGGTCACTGCGGCTATGCCGAGGCCGGAAACAAGCTCTACAAGGTTTGCCCCGACGGGAAAGTGGAGGAGTTCTCTTGGGGAGAAGGGGAGAGCTGGGAGGAGGTCTTCGGCGTAAATGAGGATTTAAGCGAGTTCTACGAAATGATCAAAGATGATCCATTGCTCTGGTGTATAGCGAAGAAGTACCCGGGCTTGAGGCCTAGGAAGGTTAGCGTTTGGGCGGCCTCAGTAATAGCTGTGGCCCAACAGAACGCTAGCTTCAAGCAAGCTTGGAAGACCATTTACAAACTACACCTCCTCAAGTCCAAGAGGGTAAAGGCCTTTGGGAGGGAATACTTACTCTTTCCCAAAAAGGAGGAAGTTGATGAGAGAAGCTTGAGGGAGGCGGGCTTTGGCTACAGGTCGAAAACCATAATGGAGCTGAAGAGAGTTGAAGCGACCTGTGAAAACATAGACGAACTCAAGAGTGTTAGGGGGATAGGCGACTACAGCTTGGGTCTCATAAAGCTCTTCGGATGTAGGGATTACTCGGCGCTCATACTGGACAGATGGCTCAAAGCGGTCTTCGAGGAGGCCTACGGAGACTGGGAAAGAGTAAAGGAATTTGGTAAGTGGAAGGGGCTAGTATCCTTGTTAACCACAGTGGCCTTGGACGCCGTTCCTCTGAGGAAGGCCTTGGCTAGGGTTAGGGAGGGGAAGGTCTGCCCCGTTGAGGACTTCAGCCCTTTGACCATGTGGAAACACTTGTGACAACTATATTTTGAGCTTCCGGTACGGGCTAGAGGGTGTGAAGCTAATGGAGCTAGGGCCTAGGTATGACCCACTGAAGGTTGAAGAGGAAATAATGAAGTTCTGGGAAGAAAACGACATATACAGGAAAGTTAAGGAGTTAAGCGAGAAGAGGGGCAAGATAAAGCTCTTCCGCTTCCTAGAGGGACCTCCCACCACGAACGGCTTCATGCACGTCGGTCACATGAGAGGAAGGACCTACAAGGACGTAACCTTAAGGTTCTGGAGGATGAGGGGTTACTGGGTATGGGACCAAGCCGGCTGGGATACCCAAGGGCTTCCCGTAGAGTTAGAAGTGGAAAAGAAATTGGGCTTCAAGAGCAAGAAGGACATTCTCAAATACGGCGTGGACAAGTTCGTTCAAGAGTGTCAGAAGCTAGTAGACTTCTACTTGAAGAGGTGGGAAGAAGACAGTAAGAGGATGGGCTTGTGGCTGGACTACGAAAACGCCTACCAGACGAGGCACCCCAAGTATTTGGACACCGCTTGGACCTACTTGAAGAAGATGTTTAATGAAGGCAGGATATACAAGGGCTTTAGGGTAGTGGCCGTTTGTCCTAGGTGTGAGACGGCCTTAAGCTCCCACGAGGTCGCCCAAGGCTATAAGACTGTTGAAGACCCGAGCTTCTACTTCAAGCTCCCTCTAAAGGACGAGGAAAACACCTACCTAATAGCCTGGACTACCACGCCTTGGACCATAATAGCCAACGAAGCGGCTGCAGTGCACCCTAACGAGAAGTACGTAAAGATTAAGGTATCTGGGGATGACAAGGAAGAATACTGGATATTGGCGAAGAAGAGGCTTGAGCCGTTCGCCAAGGAGGTGGGACTGAAGGAATACGAGGTAGTTGAGGAGTTCGATGGCAAGGAGCTAATAGGCAAGGAATACGTCCACCCCCTCTTGGAAGAGGTCCCCGCCCACAAGGAGCACGAGAAGCCAAACCACACCGTAATAGAGGGAGCGATAATAAGGAGGAGAGTACTGAAGGGCAAAGAAGAGGAAATTGTGAAGGAAATATTCGTGAGCATGGATTCGGGTACCGGAATAGTACACATGGCCCCCGCTCACGGTGCGGAGGACTTCGAGGCTTGTAAGGAAGCCGGGGTGAAGATGTTTAGGCCAATAAGGAAGGACGGTCATTTCACTGAAGAAGCCGGCAAGTACGCTGGCATGTGGTTCAAGGACGCAGAGAAGCAAGTGATAAAGGACCTAAAGGCGAAAGGCTTGGCCGTATATGTGGGCAAGATAAGGCACGAGTACCCTCACTGCTGGAGATGTGGTACTCCGCTAATGTACTATGCCGACGAGCAGTGGTTCATAAAGGTTGAGGACTTGAGGGAGAAGCTGGTAAACGAAAATGACAAGGTCACTTGGTACCCCAAGTGGGCCTATGACAGAATGAAGGACTGGCTCCAAAACGCTAGGGACTGGACAATAAGCAGAGAGAGGTTCTGGGGGACCCCGTTACCCATTTGGACTTGTCCAAAATGTGGTTATCGCTTGGCCATAGGAAGCTTGAAGGAGTTAAAGGAAAAGGCATTGAACCCCGAGAAGGTTGTGGATCACCACAGGCCTTGGGTTGACGAGGTTAAGATCAAGTGTCCCAAGTGCGGAGCAGAAATGAAGAGAGAGCCTTACGTGGTCGACGTTTGGCTAGACTCCGGAATAGCCCACACCGCTGCTCTAAAGCAAATAGGCAAGGAAGACCTCTGGAACCTCTTCTACCCATACGACTGGATAACGGAAGCCTTGGACCAGACGAGGGGCTGGTTCTACACCTTGCTGGTAACCGGGGTAACTTGGCATGGGAGGGTTCCGTATAAGAGAGTCTTAACTCAAGGTCACGTCTTGGATGCCAAAGGAGAAAAGATGAGCAAGAGTAAGGGGAACGTGGTCTGGGCGAAGGACGTCTTCGAGAAGTACGGAGTTGACCCAGTTAGGTTCTTCCTCTCAATAAAGTCCTCACCTTGGGACTCAGTGAGGTTCGACCCGAAGGACATAAACCGCTTCAAGAGGACCTTGGACATACTATGGAACTCCGTTAAGTTCGCTAAGAGCTACATGGATTTGGACAAGTGGAGCTTGGATAAGCTCAGAGAGGGCTTCAAGTACTTAGAGCCCGAAGACAGTTGGGTATTAGCCAAGACGAACGAATACATAAGGAAGGTTGCAGAAGCCTTGGAGAGGTCCGCTATACATCACGCCGCCTTGGCCTTAAACGAGTTCATAAACGAAGTAATAAGCCACAAGTACATCTCACTGGTAAGGCCTAGGGTTTGGGAAGAGGAGGAGAGCTCCAGCAAGCTAGCAGCATATAGCACCCTCTTCACCGTTCTAGATGCCGCAATAAGAATGATGGCGCCGTTCACGCCGTTCTTGGCGGAGTACTTGTACCAAGCCTTCCAGAGGGACTTGGGCTTCGAGGAGGAGAGCGTTCACATGCTCCTGTGGCCGGAGGAGAACAGCTTGTACGACCCCGAGGAGGCCGAAGTGGTTGAAGAACTGTTAGAAGCGGCGGAGAAGATCTTGGCCTTGAGGACCGAAAGGAAGATAAAGAGGAGGTGGCCGTTACCGGAAGCGTTCATAGTGATAAAGGATAGGGAAGAGGCGGCTGAGAGGAGGGAGAAGGTAGTAGGCAAGGACGAGGAGGGTAAGCCAATAATCGTGGAGGAGAAGGTTTACAAGCCCTTGCCGAGCGAGGCCGTAGTTGAGAAGGCTGCAAAGGTCCTAGGGATATATGCAAACATTAACGAGGTAAAAGTGGTTAGTGAGCCGCCTCAAGGAGACTATGATGTCATAGAGACTTCGAGGCTTAAGATATATGTCAAGGTGAAGTTGGACGAGGAGACCAAGGCGCTGGGCTTGGCTAAGGAAGTGATAAGGAGGATACAAGTGATGAGGAAGGAAATGGACTTGCCTCTGGATTACGTGGTCAAGAAGGTAAGGGTCTACACCCCTTCAGACGAGCTCAAGAGGGCTATAGAAAAGTACAAGGACTACATAGCTAGGGAGGTTAGGGCTGGGAATTTGGAACTTAGCGATAACCCGGTCGAGGGCAAGAAGTGGGAAGTTGAGGGCAACGAGCTGGTAATAGCGATAGAAAAATGAGCGGTCAGCCGCCCAAGCTCTTTACGTAGGCCTTGGCCCTCTCCTCATATCTCTTTAAGCCTATCCCCATCGTCTTCAACAGTTCTTCCCTATACTTATACTCCTTGTAACCTTCGGAGCTAACCTTCAACAGCCAAGCCTTGTACAAACATCTAACTGCGTTGTCATAACCTCCAGTATTAGATATTACCTTCGTGGCGTTCAGCACTTGTTGCACGTCATTGCTCTTGAAGAGGGTCATAAGGGCCTTAACGGCTTCAGGCCCGTCCTTACAGTTAAGCCCCTCAACTGCCTTCGTTAAGTTTAACAAGTAAGCCTTGAAGACCTCTAGCTCTCTCAAGGATTCGGAATAGTAGTACTCGCTGGTCCACAAGTCCCTTAGCATGAAGACGGGGTTTGGACTATCGTTAAGTTCTAAGTCCAGCACTCGCATGAGTGAGTTCGTACTGTTTATTAGCTTGTCGTCCAACTTTAAGGCCTCTAAGGCTTTTATAGCGTTCTTCGTGAGCCAGAAGTATTTGAGCAAGTAGGGCTTGGCGGGCTGACAAGCGAGTTGGGTACACGTTATCATCCTGCTCAAGTCGTTCACACCTTGCGAAATCAAGCTAACGAAGGCACTCGCTTGTACCAAGCCCACCAAGGCTAGGAGCGCTACGTAGCTCTTCATATCCCTCTGCCCGAAGTGATCTGGAAAATAGAGGCTTTAGAAGGATTCAAGGGGAGGAACGATTTGTTAGCCGATCTGGCCCTCTTGCTCTCCAGCGCCTACCACGTCTTGGGTGCCTTGTACTACTTGGGAGCCTCTAAGAGGAAGAGGGAAAAGGAGTTCGAGTTCGTGGACCTAGCAGTTCATATACCAGCTAAGTCGGAAGACCCGAAGATGTTGGCAAGGACGGTAAGGAAGGTTAAAGAGGTGTTAAATCCCAAGCAAATAATATTGGTAGTTGACCCCGAGAGCTTGGAGGCAGTTAAGAGGGAAGTTGGCGACCTTGCCTTAATCTTAACTGGAGCTGAGAAGGGCAAGGCCCACGCGTTAAACATAGCATTGCAATACACTGAAGCGAAGTACGTGATGGTACTAGATGCCGACTCCTACCCGGAAGAGGGTTACGCCTTGAGGACCAACCCCTATACCGCTTCCCTCTGGAGGGGCTATGCTTCAATTAAGAACAAGTGGAGCGAGGCGTTCGCGCCCTTCACCACCTTGGCCTCCATAGGGATAATTTATGGGAGGGACTTGTTAGGACTAAAAGTAATCCCTCCTGGCTCGGGCGTAATGATAGAGAAGGATCTCTTAGAAGATCTTGGAGGTTGGGACGAGGGAGCCTTGACGGAAGATATCGAGCTTGCCTTGAGGGCTTTGGAAAAGGGCATAAGAGCCAAAAGCTCGGACAGCTTTGTCTACGTTGAGGTTCCTCCGGGCTACTTCGAATTAAAGAAACAGCAAGCCCGCTGGGCTTACGGAGCAGTTCAAGCTATGCTCAAACACTTGAAGGCGTTGGATCCGGAGCTCTTCATGTACTTAACCCAGTACTCGATGTTGTGGTTACCGCTCATAGCATTAATTCTCTCTCCCCTCGGTCTCTCTCCAATCTCTTTACTCATCTATTACTCTAGCGTGGCGTTCCAAGCGATCGCTTCTAACAGGGCGGCAAAGATATGGAAAGTAAATATGAGCTTGAAGAAGAGCGCTAGGGTCAGTGCGAGCGGTTTGGCTATGTCCATAGATATCTTGATTTCCATGGTTAAGGCCACGTTAGGAAGGCCCTTCAAGTGGGTCGTCACTCCTAAGGGAGGGAAGAGGCTTAAGGGAAGGCTAAGTACTGAGTATTTGCTCTTGCTCACCCCTCTGATCTCGATCCTTAACCCGATTAGCTTGCCCTTAGCGTTACAATACTTCGCTTCTTCTCTGTTCGTGATAAAGGAAGTTAGGTCCGAGTAGGCGGTTCGCTCACCCTTCGCTCCTTACGGACATCTTCATCCCTCTATTAGGATCGTCTGAGCGTGAGGTATTCCCTTAACTCTCTTCACAGCCATAGGGTGAATTAGTCCAGCCTCTTGGGCCAACCTCACAGCCCTTTCCCCTATTACGTATATCACGTCAGCTCCTTCCATCCTCCTCAAAGCTATGTCCTCCTCTACTCTCTCTCCTTTGAAAAAGTACTCATCTATTTTCAAAACCACCTCCCCCTCTCGGAACTCCTTTCCCATCAGCTCTTCGTCAACCACAGTCACTATCGTCGCGTTTGGAGTCTTGTGAACCTTAACCCAGAACAACCCCTTCACCCTTTAGGATATACCCAAGGCCTCCATTATTCTCTTAGCAACTTCTACGGAAGTCCTCTCTTGTGCCTCTTGCGTCTGCGCCCCTATGTGGGCGGTTGCGAAGACGTTTGGATGTCTTATGAGTTCCATGAGCCATTCACTCCTCGGCGGTTCTTCTGGGTAGACGTCTAAGGCAGCCGCCCTCACCTTACCGCTCTTCAGACCTTCCAACAATGCCTTGTAATCCATAACTTCTCCCCTGGCCGCGTTTATTATTATGACTCCATCCTTCATCTTCTCTATAGCCTCTTTGTTAATCATGTTTCTCGTCTCCGGAGTTAAGGGGACGTGAAGGGTTATGATATCAGCATTCTTCAAGACCTCGTCCAAGTCTTGGGTGAACCTAACGCCCATCTCTTTAGCCATCTCACTCAAATCGAAGACGTCGTAAGCTATTACGTCCATTCCTAGGGCCTTTGCCCTCTTCGCAACCTCCCTCCCTATCCTTCCGAAGCCTATTACTCCTAACGTCTTGCCCATTATTTCGGTTCCCATGACCTTCTCCCACTTTCCTTCCAACAAGGCTCTGTAGCTGTAGTGTGCTCTCCTAGCTACTACTATCATCATTGCTATTACCAGCTCTGCTACGCTTACCTTCAAGGCGTCGGGGGCGTTTACGACCTTTATTCCCTTCTCCTTCGCTGCTTCCAGATCTATGTTGTCCAATCCGCTACCTGCTCTCGCTATTACCTTGAGTTTGTCAGCACTCTCTATGACCTCTCTCGTCACCTTTGTCCTGCTCCTAACTATTATTACGTCGAATCCCTTTATCCTCTCCTTTAACACTTCCGGCTTGTAGGCATCTAGGTCAACCACGACTTCAAAGCCCTTTTCCTTAAGCATTTCAAGACCCTTGGGATGAACCTTATCTGTTACGAGAACTCTGTACACGCTGTCCACCCCTCCAACCCCTTGAGCTTCTGTTCATAAAGGCCGAGGTGATAGCGCTAAAGCTGGCGATACGTCGAATCAGAGACCCAAGGACTTAAGCAATCCCTTCCCTCCCACGAGCAAGGCTCCCAAGTTTAGGCCGGCGATGAAAGCACCCACCACGAAGAGCGCTATTATTGTAGCTAGGAACACTATCACACTTATCATTATTAGATCATCGAGTGTGAGTTCTATTACCAGTCCTCTCATCCTAACCCCTTTCATTCTTATGAAAGGAGCGAGCATAAGTCTTAACTATTAATGATCTCGCAAGGCTCTTTATCCCTTGGCTCAATCGTTTAGACTTTTATTTGATGCTGAGAAGCAACCATGCCCCGCCGTTCCCGGCGACGGCTGGGAGGCCTTACGCCCGCTGAAAGCGGGCGGATGGGCTGAACCGCCTCCACGGCGGGGCACATCAAAAACCCCTCAGATGCGGGAGGAAGATTCCTCATCCCCTTCAGCGAAGGGCGTGATCCTCATCGGGCGGCCCTTAAGATCAAGTCCAACGCTGCTGCTATTACTGAAAGTACGAAGGCTGCAACTACCACGCTCCAAGGAGGTACTTGGACCTTCTCCTCGACCTCTTCGTAGAACCTCATTAGACCCAAGGCAGTAACCAAGCCGCTGTCAGCCTTCTTCCTCTTGCCCTTCCTGGCCATCGCCGAAGCCCCCGAACTCTATTAACCGAACTTTAAAAAGGAACTCGGGAGCAAAAATGTGCGACTTGAGGGAATTGCAAGAGTTCATTGAAAAGAAGTACTTCGTTAAGGATTTTAACAGGGGTTTGGAGAACACCGCCTTGTGGTTCGTAGAAGAGGTGGGAGAACTATCTGAGGCAATAATAAAGGGAGATAAAAGCTCGTTAAAGGAAGAGATGGCCGACGTGTTGGCTTGGTTGATCTCGCTAGCAAACTTGGTAAACGTTGACTTATGTGAAGC
>WAOJ01000086.1 GCA_015521275.1 Desulfurococcales archaeon
AATACGATGACTCCCTCTTGAAGAGGGTCTACGAGGAAGCTAAGGTTAGGAAGGCGGAAGCGGAGGAAGAGGGCATTCCGGTCAGCGTGGAGCCCGAAATACCGGGCTCACCGATAGGCTTGTCCAACGTGCTCAAGCCCGACTTCTTGGTGGGCTTCATACCAGTCGAGATAGTCTATGGAAACGGGTTGGAGAGGAAGAAGTTAGCTGTAACGGGCTACGCATTGGCCATAGAGTCTTGGACGGGCCATCCAGTCAACGCGGCAGTAGTGGTTAATGTAACCGAGAAGAAGACGTATTGGAACTTGGTCTTGATACACGAGGGCTTGAGGAGGAAGTTCTTAGAAACAAGGGACGAGGTTGCAAGGATACTGCAAGAGAAGGAGGACCCGGGCAAGGCCGAGGCTTGTCCTAGCACTTGTCCGTTCAAGGAGGTGTGTAAATGAGGATCTACTTCGTCTCCGAGCCGGGAAAGCTCGTTAAGAAGGACGGAGGGCTAGCGTTCGTAAGCAAGGACGGAAAGGTAGATTACTTAGCAAACATGTACGACGTGATAGTCATAGCTAATTCAAAAGTGAGCGTGACGTCTGCAGCCATGAGGCTTTTGGGAAGGTACAACGTCGAACTGGTGGTCTTGGAATGGAACGGAGAGCCTTCGATAAGGGCTTCCGCCCCCGTGCCCAATAAGACCGCTGAGACCAGACTAAAGCAGTACGAAGCCATAATAAAGAACAAGGCATTAAACTACGCGAAGCCAATAATAATTAGGAAAATAATTGAGCAAGGGAGGACATTGAGGAAGATAGCTAAGGCAAAGAGGGTCAAGTGGTTGAGGGAGCAGAGTTACGAGGTGGAGGCTTTGGCTAAAGATGCTTCAAAGGCGAGCGACCCCGACTCGCTGAGGGCCGTTGAAGCTAGGGCGGCCAAGCTCTACTGGGGTCTCATAGCTAGCTTGTTCGAGGCCTTCCCCGGAAGGGAGCACGAATCACAAGACCCGTACAACCAAGCTTTGAACTACGCTTACGGAATGCTTTACGCCCTCTGCGACAAGGCCTTAGAGATAACGGGCCTAGACCCTTATGCGGGCTTCTTCCACACTTTGAAGAGCGGGAAGAGGTCGTTAACCTTCGACTTCTCCGAACAGTTCAAGCCATTGGTAGATGTGGCAATATTCTTGAAGCTCAAGCCCGAGAGGGTAAGCGTCGACGCCAATGGGCTGAGCTACGCGTCTAGGAAGGAGATAGCTGAAGTGGTCGGGAACGTGTTGGAGAGTTGCGACAAGGCAGTGTTAGCAGAGGCTTGGTCCTTGGCCTCTTCCTTGAGGAAGGGGGAGCCTTACGTTCCGGGGTGGAAAGCTTGTACGTGATAGTGGCCTATGACATAAGCAACGACTATAACCGGACGAAGGTGATGAAGAGGTTGTTAGGATTGGGCTTCAAGAGGCTTCAGAAGAGCGTTTACGTGAGGAGGGGCTCTAGGGGAGACGCTAAGGACGCTCTGAGGGCCGTTCAGAGGTATTTGGAGGAGAAGGACAAACTCTTCGTAATAGTTGTTTCGGACAAAGAGTTCAGGGAGGCGATTCTCCTTGAAGGGAAGACTGCTTAACGCTTACGCGATTTGTCCGGCATACGCTTACTTCAAGTTCCACTTCCCAGAACAAGCTACCCCGTCTATGGAGATGGGGAAGGAATTGGATGTGAGGGAAGTGGTCGAGAAGTACGTGAATACTAGATGCAATAGGCTGTACTCGGTGAGGCTTAGGGGAAAGCTAGGAAGCGGGGTAGCCGATGCAGTAATACTCTGTAGCAATTCCTTAGAGGTAATAGAGGTTAAGTTGAGCGATGGCTTCAGGAGGCCCCAGCTCGTCCAAGCAGCCTTCTATTGCTTGTTGGCGGAAGATACTTTCAACAAGACGTGCACTCGCCTATGGCTGTGCAGTCCAAACAGATGCGTTAAGAAGAAGTTTACCGCCTCTCTGAGACAGTCCGTGATAGGTATGGTTGAGAGCTTGGCAAATGACCTTAAGTCGCTACCTAAGGCTAGGAAGAACAGTTATTGTTCCTATTGCAAGTACTCCAGCATGTGTCCTTGGGCAAAGGATTAGGGTCCTTCGTTCCGTATGTTGAAGGGCGATAGGGCTGAGGGCCCACGTTCCCTTGGGCTTTGACGTAACGGCCCCAATATCCTGCGTTTCCGCAAAGATAGATGAAGTAGAAGATGTTTACGTTTACGTCCCGAAGGAGAGGCACCCCAAGGGCGAGGAAGCCCTTAAATCCTTCGAGCAGTATTTGAAAGCAATAAACAAGGAATACAAGGTAATAGAGGTTGATCCGTGCAATGAAAACGAGATATTCAAGATGGTCTTGAACATGAAGGAGAAGAACTTGATATGTGGTGGATCTGGTCTGAGGGTGTTGGGAATAGCCCTAACCTTAGCGTGCATAATGAGCAAATCTAAGTGCTTTATTTCGGTAAACTACGAGGGCGGGGGAGCCTGCGTAAACTTGGAGCTGGACGAAATACCTTTCAAGAGGAAGGAGGAGGCCCTCATATACTCTTACCTGAAGGCGAAAGGAGCGAGTAGCTTGGATGAGCTGAGTAAAACCTTGAACATTAATAAGAAGACCTTGTGGAGGATACTCACTGATATGGAGGATGAGGGCTTGGTGAAGAGGGTAAAGAGAGGGATATACGCGGCAAGCGACAAGCTCTAACATTACCTCAATTCCAGAAGGTTCATTCCTGTTTAAATGACAAACTTTAATGTCTTGTTATATTCAAAGAACCTTGCGTTTATCATTCTTCATTCTCTTTTTACCAAAGCATACGGTGACTACTCAAGCCAAAGCGCCTAGTAGCTCGTGAGGAGTCCATATAGAGAATTTGGAAGTTATCGTTATGTAAGGTTCTAAAGCGAAACTTGATTCATATAACGGCTTCAAGCCCTTCGCGAGGCCTTGAAAGCCAGCAAACGAAAACGACGTCGGGTCAAAGCGCTTTGGAAGGGATAATCCTTGCTGCCGGTAAGGGGACTAGGCTAAGACCCATAACCTTAACCTTGCCCAAGCCCGTAGTCCCAATAATGGGCAAGCCCATAGCGGCTTATGGCATTGAGGCCATGAAGGAGCTCAATGTAAAGGAGATAGCTGTGGTAGTGGGAACCTTGGCCGAGGTGGTAAAGGCTAACTTGGGAAACGGCGAGAAGTGGGGCGTGAGGCTTAGGTACGTTTATCAAGAGGAGAGGCTGGGCATAGCTCACGCAATACACGTAACCGTAAATGAGCTGGACTTGAGAGACGACTTCGTGGTGTACTTAGGAGATAATATAGTGTTAGACGAATGGCCGAAGAAGCTCCTCTCAGAGCTTGGGGCTGATGCAATCTTCTTCTTGACGGAGGTTCCCAACCCTTCGCGCTTCGGCGTCGCAGTGATAGAGGGTGGGAAGGTCAAGTACTTTATTGAAAAGCCTAAGGTTCCTCCCTCAAACTTGGTCTTGGTTGGGATATACTACTTCCGAGATCCCCAAGAGTTTGAGGAGTGCTATTCGACCCTAAAGCCCAGCTGGAGAGGCGAGTACGAAATAACTGACATCATTAATTGCTATTTGAAGAGGAACAAGGACGTTAGGTTCGTGAAGATAAAGGGATGGTGGAAGGACGCCGGAAGGCCCCAAGACCTCATAGACGCTATGATAATGCTTATGGACTACAAGATGATAAGGAGCGAGATAAGGGGAGAAGTTATGGGAGAGGTTAAGGGCAAGGTGATAATAGAGGAAGGCGCAGTAGTGGAAGGCAAGGTCTATGGTCCAGCCTACATAGGGAAAAACGTTTACATAGGCAAGGAAGCTATATTGGAACATTACGTGGACTTGGAGCCCGGCTCCAAGGTAATTTCCGGATCTTTGACAAGGAGCTTGGTCTTGGATAACACAAAGATAGAGTTGGGGAAGGCCAGGCTGGTCGACAGCGTGGTGGGTACTAAGTCGAGCATAAGGCTTCTGTCAGGCAATAGCATGACCCTCCGGTTAGTTCTTGGTCAAGAAAGCGTCGTGGAGAGTACTTAACGGTTAGAT
>WAOJ01000087.1 GCA_015521275.1 Desulfurococcales archaeon
AGCTTACTGAGGAGCACTTGAGCAAGAAACCCATAAGGATAATAGAGATAGTGGGAGTCAACGCCGACCCTTGCGGCGGGACGCACGTGAGGAACACCTCCGAGGTGGGCGACTTCGAGTTGATCAAGAGGGAGAGCAAGGGCAAGGGTGTAACTAGGATAAGGTTTAGGGTCCTCTAACGTCACACTCATCATATCCTTAAGAATAATGTCCCGAAGCGCCAGCAGTCGGGACGACGTTGACTCTAACTTTTATAGTCACTTTAACGTAAAGGCCTCCGGAAGCCCGAGGAACTCCGGGGATGCCCCCCCGACCTAGGGGGTCGAAGTACCGGAGGAGGGCTCACAGCGACCCCCGAGCCCCGCACCCGGCCAAGAGGTCCGCAACCTGAACTCCCTTGACCTTCTTGCTGTCCACGACCTTGGCCTTAACCCTAGGTTTGGAGCCTAACATGCCCGCGTCAACTACGAGCAAGTCATATCTAACTCCTAACGAGGCTAGGGCATCCTTGAGCAACTTCTCCTTCGCCACGACGCTCATTTCAACATTATCGCATACAACCTTATACTTTGCATTCTTTAGGCAGTTAAGCATCTTATCTGTCCCATTGAACTTCTTACTCTTGCAAAACTCTCTAGCCTTCACTTCTCCTTTGACCTTCCAGCCGTAGGCCTTAGCTATGCATTCCAACGCCTTGTCTCCGGCCCTAAGCGCTTGCGTGCTATACTCGAAACAAACTACGGCGACGCAGAGGGTCCCTGTTCTATTGTTGTAGCTTTCGTCGGCGAAGCATGCTACCTTCAAATATCCCCCTCTGAGGGGCTCTATGGGTTAGAGCATGATTAGCGCTCGTTCCGCCTCCAAGGCCGCCTTGAAGGGCTTGGAGTTCCTAGAGGGCTACTTGAAGGGTGAACCCAAGGTAGAGGTGCAAGAGGGAGAGGGCTCGATAAGCATGAAGATAAGCTTCGAAATAGAGAAGGAAGGGGAGATAAGCGCTGGAGGCGAGACCAGGAAGGTCAAGCCCGGAAGCTACGAGATGGAAGTAGAGGTCACCTTCGGGAAGAGGGGAAAGAACATGATTGAAGCGAGGTTCGCCGGCAAGTGTGGTGATGCAAGGCTAAACGACATGTATGTTGTCGAAGAGAATAAGCTGGACTTCGTGAGGAAGTGGTTAAGCGACAAGATAATGGCCTTGGCCATAAACTGTGCGACAGAAATGGAGGAGAGCGCGGACATAGGAGGAGTGCTGGGCTGGTGAGCCTTAAGTTCTTATTTATACGTTCGGGTTACTCTTGAACCCTTGCGTTAATACTTCTCCCGGTCCTCTTTCGTATTTTCAATAATGGCGAAGAAACTGCTAAAATCATACTTTCCCGACGTGGAGGTCATTGAGTGCCAAAACTTTTTAAAATAATTTACGAGGTAAGCACGAGGCGGGCGGGTCGAGGGTCAGTCCCGCGGTCTGTCCTCATCGATCGGCACAACAGAGCCTCATCATCCCCGCCCGCCGTTACTCCTCCAAAAGCCTAACGCACCTCAGAGCTTCCCTCCCCTTGCTCGTAAGAGAGTAAAACTGAGGAGGGTGGCGCTGGATTAATCCCTTCTCCCTTAGCTTCTCCAATACCTTCCTCAAGTTTCTCTTTTGGGACTCCGTCGTGGCCCCCAAAGCGAGGTAAATCTCAGTGGCGGTCTTCGGGCCTTGTTCCAACAGTTCAAGAATGGCCCTCGCCTTTCCTCTGAGCATCGCTGCTCCCGGGTAAAGCTCGATACCCGCTTCCTTATAAGAGTCGCGGGTTGGAATGGGTACCCGTCTTCCGGTATTTCTGAACACCCTCTCTACGAGCCTATTCTCTAATTCTAAGAAGTGCATGGATTGAGATTCCAAGTATTTCATACCTACGCGGGAGTCCCAAAAAGAGAGTAGAGTGTGATATAGAGGGCTCAGAAGAGGAGTGAGCGAAGTACTCGTCTTGCAGTTCTCCTTCGTGTCTTCATCTCCTTGACCTTCTCCCTGTTCTCCGGATCATCCAGCTTGCAGTTCTCTTTCGTGTCTTCTAAGGGAGAAATGTAGGTGGTGGAGCAACGTAGTAGGCTTGCAGTTCTCCTTCGTGTCTTCGGCCGGCCTCCTCACGAGCTTGCCGTTTTGGCAGATGAAGCTTGCAGTTCTCCTTCGTGTTTTCGAACCATTATACGAAACGATAAATG
>WAOJ01000088.1 GCA_015521275.1 Desulfurococcales archaeon
ACCAAGAACTTCTGACCGTTTATGGTAGTAACCGTCCAGTCGACCACGTCTCCCCTCACCATGTAGGTGCCCGGCCTCATCTTTACGAGCTGGGAAACGTCTATGTAGGAGCTGGAGGCACTGGCGTAATAGCCCACTGCTCCGAATATTACTAAGAGGCCTACTGAGAGCAACAAATAACGGGTATTCTTCTTCATAGGGTAACCCGTTAGGTCGGTCGAAAGTTCGGCTAATAAGGTTATTGAAACACTCGGAGCCTGAAGGTCTCGAAGCCCTTCCTCTTTACCTCATTTCTAACCTTGATCTCGTACTCTGGCTTGGTGAAGATCATTAGTGCGGACTTCTTGACGTAACCTCCTAGAACGCCTTCCAATTTCAAAATTTCTTCTACTTCTTCGTTCATGAAGCCAACCTCTCTGGAGAACATAATAGCGGCCTTTAAGAAAGAGGAGAAGCTCTTCTCGTCCATGAATACCTTCCACGCCCTTTCGAACTCCCTCTCTACGTCTAGCTTTTGGAGCATTGACGGAGTATCCTTGAACGGACCCTCAACGGTTGCCACTACCAAGCCAACGGGCGGAACTTTGAGGGATATCACTTTCCCCCAGCCGGGTCCTCCGGGCTTGAGCCTGACCGCCAATCCCTTGCCAAAGGCTATTGCCATGACGTCTCCCAGCCCCGTCTTAGAGATGACCTCGGCCACGTGAGCCCTAGCTACGCCCTCCCAGAACGGGTACCTCTTGAGTGCCGTGCAAAGGGCCACGGCCGCAGAAGTGGCAAAGCCCTTTCCCACCGGAACGGGCAAGCGACACTCCAAGCCTCCTCCGAGCTTCAAGGCCGGTTCCACGGGAGGCCAAGTTCTGCCCTCCTTGCACGAAGGCCCCGGGGATAAGACAATGCCAGCTCCTAAGGAGCCGGTGCTTATGGGCGATTTGGTGTAAACGGGCTTCCAGAACGCTGAGACGTGGAGCCTCACCTTAGCAACCCCAAGGCCTCGTCCAGTATTGCCCTAGCGACCAATAGCTTCGGGAGTTTGGGTACATGTTTAACCTTGCCATCCTTATGAACTATCAGCACTTCGTTCATGTCCGATGTGAACCCTATGTCCTTCCTATCTACCCTGTTTGCGACTATCATATCAAAGTCGTACTTCTCCAACTTTTTGAACGCTGCGTCAACCACGTCTTCGCCCACCACTGCCGTAAAGCCGACCTTGACCCTCGCGTTTACGGACTTGACCACCTTTGGTGTTGGGACCAACCTCAAGGTAACCTCTTCCTCAGAGTCGAGTTTCCCCCTGAACCTCTCTGCTGGCTTGTAGTCTGCAGGGGCAGCTGCAAAGAAAGCTACGTCGTACTCCCCTTCCGAGGCGACCTTGGCCATTTCTTCCGTGCTCTCGACCTCTACCCTCTCCACCCAGGGGGGATAAGTGGCCTTCGAAGGGCCGTGAATCACCTTGACGGAAGCCCCCCTCGCGAAGAGCTCCCACGCTATCGAGGCCCCCATCTTGCCGCTCGAAGGGTTAGAGATGAACCTTATGGAATCTATGTACTCCCTCGTGGGGCCCGAGGTGACTAAGGCCCTTATACCTTTGTAGTCCCTACCCCTGAGGGTTATGCTCTCCGCCAAGTTAGCTATCGCTTCTGGCTCCGGGAACTTAATCCTATTCCCTTCTCTTAGGGGAGGGAAGAGTATGTATCCTTGTTCTTCTAAAAGCCTTGAAGCCCTTTCATACTGTGGGCTCTCGAACATCCCCACGTGCATTGCTGGAAACACTAAGACCGGCTTCCCGTAACCCCTAGCGTTAATTGCGGTTAGGGCCACGGGAGTAGAAGCTATGCCGTACGCTATTTCTGACATAGTCTTGAGGGTTGCTGGAGCTATGACCATAGAAGATATCCTCTTGGCTAAGGTAACGTGCTCCGTCTCTCCGGTCAGCTTCCATACCGGCTCCTCTCCGGTGGCCCAGTGAAACAGTTCTGGAGATATTACCTTGCTCGCCTCCTCTGTCAAGATTACCTTGACCTTACCGCCTCTCTTTATGAGCTCCCTCGCCACGTCTATGGAC
>WAOJ01000089.1 GCA_015521275.1 Desulfurococcales archaeon
CTTGTAAGTGGGCTTGTCCTCCGGAGAACAAGTTCAAGAAGTTGTTGAACTTGAGGGTTGACGTAATTAAGATAAGGTCGAGTGCTAAGGCAGAATGCGGCTACGAGGTTAGAGCTAGGAAACATGCCGTGAGCCTTTACTGTCCGTACTGCGGAACCCCAATAAACGTGAGCCTTGAAGAGTTCAAGGATTTGGTGGAGAAGTACGTAATGTCCCAAGACTGGCAAGACGTTTATAGTGCTGATGAGTTCGTCGAAAGAACCAAACCCTTAATAGAGACTATGCTCTGTGTGAAGTGTAAGGAGATGTATAGAAATGGTTTAATAATGCCGGATGAGTTGGCAAAGGCAATAATATCTTTTACAGGATGCATACATGAACAGACGAGGGGTCAGCTCTTCGAAAGAGACCCTACGGAACCCCTGAAACCATTAATGCTTAACATGGGAATGTTCGTAGCATCTTACTGTGCGTATTGGAACCAATACTTCAAGTTTAGGCACCAGTTCTTAGCACCGGGGCACTTGAATAAGGGTCTAAAGCCCTTCGAACACGGGAACGCGGAATGGCAGGAATAGCGGGAGCCCTAGCCTTTGACCCCGCCTGGAACGTCAGCAAGTTTACTTACTACATGCTCTTGTCCCTCCAACACAGAGGGCAAGAGGAAGCTTGTATGTTCGTCTCAAACGGCGAAGGCATAGAATGGTTATGTGGCAAGGGCTTCGTAGACGAGGTCTTACCCCAAGCCACTAAATTAAGCGGTTGGGCCGCTATAGGAGGGGTCTGGAGCGAGAGTCCGGGCTATAGGGCTTATGTGGAGGAGCCCGGGGAAGCTGCTGTAGTAATAGACGGTAGGCTATTTAACGCTACTCCTCAAGAGGCGGCCAAGAGGTTGGCCGAACTCAAGGCCAACGGCTTGAACGGTGAGGAACTCTTATTAGAATGGGTTAAGGACCTCAAAGGCGCTTACTCTATACTGGGCTTAACCGGCGAGGGAGAGATCCTAGCCTACCGTTCCCCTCCGGGCTTGAGGCCCCTCCAACTCGGAGGCTTCGGCTTCGACATGGTAGTTTACGCTTCTGAGAGCTGCGCCTTTGACGTGATAGGCGCGGAACTCAAGAAGGACTTCGACCCCGGCAAGGGCTTCTACAGCTCCCAGCTCTACTTCAACGAGGTCGAGGTAGAGCCGAGCGAGAAGGTGGTCTGCGCCTTTGAATACATCTACAACGCCAGGCCAGACTCCATAATAGATGGCGTAGAGGTTTATGAGATAAGGGAGAAGATAGGCAGAAGGCTCGCTCAGCTCTATCCTAGGGACGTCGACGTGGTGGTAGGAGTCCCGGAGACAGCAATACCGTTCGCTATAGGCTACTCGAAGGAGAGCGGGAAGGACTATAGGTTAGGATTTGTGGCAACGGGGAGGAAGGCTAGGACGGCAATAAAGCCGAGCCTAATGGAGAGGGTGGTGGGAGTCCAGTTAAAGTTGAACCCCATTAGGAGTACGTTCAAGATGAAGAGAGCCCTTATAATAGATGACAGTGTAGTAAGGGGCTTAACTTTGAAGACTGTGATACAAACGTTAAAGAATAAGGTTGGGGCCGTCAGCGTTGACGTGTTAATAGGCAGTCCAAAGATAATAAGCCATTGTCCTTATGGAGTCGAGGTACCCCCTGCGGACCAGCTAATAGCGGCGAAGCGTAGTCCCGAAGAGGTGGCCAAGTACATAGGGGCTAAGAGCATAGAGTGGCTTCCGCCAGAAGAGCTGGAAAAGCTCATACCCCTAAAGGTCTGTATGGGTTGCTTCACCGGTAAGTACCCTAAGGAGACGTCTTAACCAGTTTCATTATCGTAACTGACCTCCCTAATACTAAGCCTTTTACGGTCTTTAAATACGCCTTAGCTACGACCTCCTTTGCTAGCATAGTCCTCAAGTCTATCACTTCCTTTACCCTAGTGACTAAGATTATGCTCTTTTGTATCTTGAATTTCTTCGTAGCGTTGTAAACGCACGTATAGTCCTTACATTTTAAGTTACCTGTCTTCTTCATTCCCTTTAATGTTTCATTAGTTATGAATATCGTTGAAGCATTTAATGGAACCTTTAATATCATTTCGTTCGTTATCTTCTTATGAAGCTTATTGCCCAAGAATACAGTTATGTTCATCAAGACCTTATAATGTATAGTCCCATCGGTTATGTTTATGAAAGTGAAAGCCATGGTTCCTTTACTACCTTTTACCTTTAATGCTAGTAAGCCGTAGGACTTGGACTCGTAGGAATATATAGCAGTAAAGCCTTCCTTTTGCCAAGGATAAGCTAATGAAACTATAGCTAAGAGGGCGAGCATTAACGCCAACTTCCTCAAGTCCAAGACCTCCACAAGGGAGAGGCTTAGGGGTCAAAATAAGTTAGCCATTGAGCCCCTACAGATAAACCATTCGAGACCTTTCCCATTTCGGAGGAAGAGGCTTGAAGAGGCATCGTAGGAAGTTGCCCTTAACCGTTGATGATATCATGACAACTCCTCCTTTAACTGTCAGTCCTGACGAAGACGTCGTTACCGTAGCGAAGAAAATGCTCGAATACGGCTTCGGCTCAGCACTGGTAGTGGAGGACGACAAACTCATAGGCATAGTGACTGAGAGAGATCTACTCTATGCTTTGAGCCATGGAGAGGAAGGCGTGAAGCTTAAAGCAAGGGACGTTATGACCGAAGATCCCATAACAGTTAAGGCAAAAACTGATATAATGGATGCTATAAAGGTGATGAAGGATGCAAACGTAAGACATCTACCTGTGGTGGATGATAAGGGAAGGCCAGTAGGC
>WAOJ01000090.1 GCA_015521275.1 Desulfurococcales archaeon
ACCCTGGCCTCACTGATAGCTTCTCTGAGCGAACTGGGCATCCTAACCCAAGGCACAGTCTCTTCACTTGCGAAGTACTTCACTCCCAGGATTTGTGCCTATATGTTAGAGAAAGGAATAATAGACCCCAGCAAGCCCTTACCAGAGAACTTGAGAAGGGTCTTTGGAGAATACGCCTTTACTGACGAGGACTACGAAGTTGATTTAAGCGACAGCAAAATACACGTGGAAGTCGTAACGGACAGATGTAAGGTTTGCCCTAAAGGGGTGGGAGGGGCCGAGATCCCCGGAAGCGCTTGCCCCATGCCTCACTTCCTCTCCATATGCCTCTCAATCTTAACGAATGAGAAGTGGGAGCCGAAGAAGATAAAGGTAGGTAATAAGATAGGGCTGGTGGTGAAGGAAGGAGGGAAGTGTAAGATGGAGGTCGAAAAGGTCTAGTTACGTTTTAGAACATAGAGAAAAGGTAATTAGCCTCGCCTTCGTACATACCAAATGCCCGGTGACATCGTGAGCTTCGTGAGAGATAGGCTCAAGGTCCTCCACTCCTCTAGGAGAACCCTCGTGTTGGAGATCCCCGAACCCTTAGGTTACCACGGCTGGTCCTTCAACACCATAAAGGTGAAGCTCCACATCCACAGGGGCGACGTGGAGGTCTACCAGTGGGACCCAACCTTAGGCAAGTGGGTCAGCCCCCAGCCCGGAGTCCTCATGAGCCTCAGGGAAATAGGTGACCTCTTGGGCCCCTTCAAGCCTTAACTTTATAGCTTTTTGGAAGCCAGAGGAAGGGGTCCACTTGTTCTGGTATGGAGAGAAAATATTGGAGGAGCTTAGGTCCCAGTTCCCCCTCCAACCCCTCTTCGAGGCCCTCAAGACTCCGGGGAAACACCTCTGTTTGAGGGTAAACACGCTTAAGGCCACTCCGGAAGAGGTCATGGAAGAACTCGAGGAAAAGGGCTACAAGCCCTACCAGCCTTACTTGCCGGAACTCGTGTGCGTTAAGGTAGAGGGGCCATTTGAAGTGCCCAAGCTGGAGAAGTTCGTGATTGCCGACAAGAGGGCGGCGGAGAGCGTCATGATGGGAGCAGACCTCTACGCCCCCGGAACCCTCTCCGCGGAGGGCCTGAGGCCCGGGGAGGAGGTGAGCGTTCTAGCCGAGAGGACCTTGGAGCCCGTTGCAACAGGGAAAGCCTTGGTTTCCGAGATACCTAAGAGGGGGAAGGTGGTTGAAGTTACTAGGAGCAAGTTCAAGGCTCCGAAGTTCAGAGAGCTTAAGGCCTTCGAGGAGGGCAAGGTCTACCCACAAGGGGCTCCTTCAGCAATAGCCGTGAAGGCCTTGGAGCCCGAGGGATTGGTAATAGACATGAACGCCGCTCCGGGGGGCAAGAGCTTTTACGCTTATGAGCTTATGAGGGGAAAGGGAAAGCTCATAGCCTTCGACATATCCAAGAAGAGGATACAGAAAATGGTGGAGGAGATGAGGAGGCTCGGTCACAACTTCGAAGTAATCAGGGCGGACTCGAGGTACTTGGACTTGGACTTCCCGGAGCTCGTGGGGAAGGCCGACAGAGTAATAGTGGATCCGCCTTGTACAGCTATAGGAGTAATACCGAAGGTTTGGGACGAGAAGAAGGATGAAGACATGATAAACGCCTACAAGTACCAGATACAGTTCGTCAAGGTGGCTCACAAGCTCTTAAAGAAAGGGGGCCTAATGCTTTATTCCACTTGTACCCTGACCAAAACTGAGAACGAGAAGGTCTTGGAGTTCGCCCAAGGGCTCGGTTTCGAAATAGTGGAAAAGGAGACGCCGTGGGGGAAGACGCCAATAAAGGTCAACCCCTTGGAGCACGGGGAGCCAGGCTTCTTCATTTCAATATTAAAGAAGGCTTGAGGTCTCCGACCAGCCTCACCTTCCCGTCCTTTATCTCTATAACGCCCTCGTACTTTAAGGACTCCAAGGCCTCTTCTATGCAACTCAGCTTCCCGTTCACGTACTCCGGCACGAAGCAGTCCAAGACCTTGTACTTGTACGAACCGGCGCTGAGCTCCCTTAAGAGCTCCAGAGGAGCTTCTCCGCCCATCTCCTTCAGAGTTTGGACTACCCAGGCCTTAGAATAGAGGTACACGCTCCTACCCAATCTTTCACGAGTACGAGGAAGGGAGAAAAAGGGAGAAGGTTGGGGCAAAAGTAATGGGAGCCTTGAGCTTCGCCAAGAGGGCTTTAGTTAGTTTAGTGCTGTTGCTAGGCTTCTTCGCTTCGACGGTAGCTATAGGAGTAACGGTTTACCTCGTTACGGGCTCTAGGAGGGTGGGCGGCTTAGGCCTTTGGGCAATCATATAT
>WAOJ01000091.1 GCA_015521275.1 Desulfurococcales archaeon
CTTCAAGCCCTCCAAGATGTTCGTTATTATCCTGTATGGGTAAGCCATGCTTATGTCTCCGGGAGTCACTTCCCTCAAGGTCGGCCTTATTATTCCCCTCTTTATCCTCTCCCAAGTGCTCCTCCTCCCGCCCTCCAAGTCTATTAGCCTCTGTATGAGCGGGTTCCCTCCTCCCAGCCTAGTAACCAGTCTGGCCAAGTTCTTGCCGTATTCTATGGTATCTTCCATCGGGTCCGTTAGCTTTATGGTTACCAAGAACGCGAAGTTCGTGTTCTCGCTCTTCTTGCTCAAGTACGCATGACCGTTAACGCCTACAGTGCCGTCGTCGTAGAGCTCCTTCACCACGAACCCTCTATGGTTAGTACAGAAGGTCCTCACCTTGTCGTCGAAGGTCTTGGTATAGATTATTATCTTCGGGTCCACCTCAACGCTTATTATATCCTCCATTACGCTTGCCGGCACCTCAACCCTAACTCCCACGTCCAAAGGCCCGGGCTCAAGCTCGACTCCCAACTTCCTAGCAACCTTGACGAACCACTCGGCCCCTCCCCTCCCGGGGGCTAAGAGCAAGAGCTTGGAGCTGAACTCTCCCTTAGTAGTCTTTACTACAAACTTGCTGTTCACCTTGTCCACGTCCAAGGCTGTGGTGCCCACTATGAAGTCCACTCCGTGATCCATCAAGAACTTGGTCATATTATTTATTACCTTTATGGAGTTGTCCGTGCCTATGTGCCTCTGCCTTATGGGAACGAACTTGGCTCCCACCCTCGCGGCTCTCTTCTCTATCTCCTTCACCTTTTCTGGATCTGGCTCATGCAAGGTGTTGGGAGGGGCACCGAACTTCAGGAACACTTCGTCTATGTAATTGATCAGCTCCCAAGCCTTCTCCCAGCTCCCGATGAGTTCATGGAGTTCTCCTCCTATGTCGGGCCTCAAGTTTATCAAGCCGGAGCTGAGGGTTCCAGCTCCTCCGACGCCGTAAAGTATGTGGCAGGGCTCGCAGTAGGTGCACTTGCCCACCTTGGGCTCTTGGAGCGGGCACTTCCTCTGGTGAGCAAAGTAACCCTTCTCTATTATTCCTACCTTGAGCTTCCCGTTACTCATTATTGCGAGTTCGTGTGCTGCAAACATCCCCGCCGGTCCGGCGCCCACTATTAGTACGTCGTACTCCTTCACGGTCGCTCACCTCCCTCGTACTTTTCGTTCAAGGTTTGGGAAGCCTTCAGCACCACCGCTCCTTGTGGGGGCTCTGGCCTAGAAGGTTTTTAAACAATGCCCTCAAAACGCCCACTTGCCAAGAGAAGAACTCAAGTCGTCTCTTGAAACATCTTCTTAAATATGAGCTTATTTCCCTTAACCTCGAACCACTCCTCGAAGTTCATCCTCGCTATGGTTGCCAGCTTGACCACGTCTTGAGGCCTCCTCTCCTTCCTCCCGCTGTAAGGCTTGTCCCAAGGCGGTAAGGGAGGGGCCTCCTTTAACCACCTCCTCTTGAGCTCTTCAAGCTTGACAGCCATTCCCTCAGCTCCTCCAACTTATCATATACGGACTCCCTTTTAGATAGCTCCTCGACCTCGTTCCAGTCCAAGAGGTCTTCTAAGGCATAAGCCAAGGCGAAGGCCTTATCTCTGTCTTCCTTACTCTCCCAGAACTTCCAAGCAGCTAAGTACCTAACCAATAGCCTCTCCGGCTTCTCTACATAAAGGATTCCGCAAGGGGTTTCCACCTCCAAGATCTCGTCGCCGCTCGGGGGAAGCAAGTCTATGGCCTTGGTTAAGCCCCTCATAGCCCATTCTCTAGCAAACCTCTCCCCGCTCTCCTCCAAGGCTTTCTCCAACTCTTTCATAGCCTCATAAGGCCCCTCTACCTTCAAGTCCACGTCCGCAGTCCTATAAGAGGCTCCGGTGAACAGCTCTACTCCAAAGCCTCCGGTTACCACTAGCTTGGCTCCGAGAGGTCTCAAGGCCTCGCTCAAACAAGCCACGAAGCAAGCGGTTCTCTCGGTCTCGTTTGGGAACCTTAAGGCCTTCCTCAAGCACTCACTTACCCTTTCTCTTAGGCTTGCCACGCTTCTTCGCCTTGAGCCTCTCCTTTAACTTGCCCTTCTTCCTCTCCTTCCTTCTCTTTTCCTTCTTGGGCTTCATTGGTCTCAACGGCTTACCCTTCCTAACTATTACCCATCCCTTCACCTTTCCGGGTTCAACTTCATAGCTCAATATGTACTTCTTG
>WAOJ01000092.1 GCA_015521275.1 Desulfurococcales archaeon
CCCTACTCCTAATCTCGTTGAGCATTTTCTTGTTAACCTTATCTCCCTTGACAAATCTCTTAGTCGCTTCCACCAAGTCATTCTCACCATAGATCGGTACTAAGACTCCCCTACCGCACTTGGGGCACTTGAGAGGGACGTCCTTTACTTTGCCCTTAAACTCATACCCGCAGCTCAAACATATCATTGTGACTTCCCTGTTCTCAAGCCTCCTCTTAACGGCTTCCCTTATCACGGGCTTAGGGTCTGATGAACGATCCTTCGCGAACCCCTTGTCCAAGGCCCACTTGCTCTGCTCGCTGAAGCCCTTCCTACTAACCACCTCTATTGCTCCGCTCTCTAATTCCTTCAGATATTCTTCTGCCTTGTCCAAGTCTAGCTTATCGACGAAGATCTCTCTCACCGTCTCCCTTCCGGGGGCCTTGTCCAAGTACAACCTCTTCAAGGCCCTCTCAACCTTCTTTAAGTCCTCTAACGTCACCCTCTTTCGGTCAAGCAGTCCCATCCTTACCAATACTTTCATGAGCCTCCAAGAGTACAGCTTAGACGTCCTCAATGAGGACTCCACTAGCCTCCTAAGGCCCAATTTCTTTATAGAGCGGAGGAGGTCCTCGGCCTCTTGGGGGGATACTAACTTAGGCAAGTAGAGCATTATGTGATAGGGTGTTGTATTAAACGAGGCCGAGCCATACCTCATCTTCGCTAACTCGCTCAAGGCGTAGGCCAAAGTCAAGTTGACCTTACTCCCTCCATGAACGTTATAAACGACTAAGTTCCCCTCCACTTCTATAACTATTCTCTTATCGTTGGCTATGGGAGCCTTTATCGATTCTAAGTACTCTCTTAGCTTTTCCTCGTTTTCCACGGGGTAATTCTTTATCATTAAGTCGAAATTCCTCTTGAGGGCTCCCACTTCCCTAGCGACTCCGTACTCTACCGGTATTAGCTCTCCTTCCCAGCTGGGAGGTGGGCCTTCGCCCTCGTCCTCTTCCACGAACACCTTTTCCTCGTCTATGCCAACTACCTTCCAGACCCTTCCGGCTAAGACGAAGCGGTCCCCCGGGTTGAGCTCCACCACGAACTCCTCGTCCAAGCTGCCCACAGTCTCGTTGGTTCCATAAATTATTACCTCGTACCTTCTACTCTCTACAATCATACCGGTAGTCCTATAGTATATTTCACCCTTCTTGGTAGCCTTACAAGGGCCGTCACAAGTAACCAGCTTGTTTTCTCGGAGCAAGTTGAAGACTTCGTAGAAGTCGTCATAGCTCAAGTTCCAGAAGGGGTAGGCCCTCCGGACTATATCATATACTTGCGCCGGGAACCTCTCTTCCTCCATGAGTATTCCTACTATCTGGTGGGCCAGCACGTCCAAGGGGTTCTTGTGTATGCTTAAAGGCTCTAAGTTGCTTGCCTTTGCCCTCCTAGCTATTACGGCTGCCTCGAAAGCTTCGTAGGGCTTTATTCCAGTAACCAAGCTCCCCTTAGGCCTCTCCGTAGGCTTGTGCTCCGCCCTTCCGACCCTCTGGACTAAGTTCGTGACCCTTCTGGGGGAGCTGAACTGGATCACGTGCTTTATTGAACCTATATCTATCCCGAGCTCTAGGGAAGCTGTAGCTACTATGGCCTTAAGCTTCCCCTCTCTGGCTAGTCTCTCGACCCTCTCCCTCTCCCTTTTCGATAGGGAGCCATGGTGGACCTCTACGCCCTCTATCTCTTCCTTCAACCTCTTGCCCAAGCTCTCAGCGGTGTCCCTAGTATTCGTGAATATTAAGGTAGTTCCTTCAACCTTGTTCACTATCTCCTTTACTTTTTCAACCATTTCATCAAAACCGTCCTCAACGTAGACCGTTATTTCTGGGGACTTCTGGCTCTCGTCCTTGACTTCGACGACGTACCTAGGCCCTCCCAAGAACTTGCGGGCCTCGTCCACTTGGGATATAGTAGCGCTCAATCCTATTCTTTGGAACTTGGTAATTAAGGATAACCGCTCTAAGGCGACTGCCAGCTCTGAGCCCCTCTTGTCCTCTATCAGCTCGTGAAGCTCGTCCACTATGACGAACTTGACGTCCTTCAGATGGTTTCTCATCTTCTTGTTTACTAGGAGAACGTTCAAGCTTTCCGGCGTGGTTACCAAGACCTCCGGCGGGGCCTCAGCTATTCTCCTTCTCCTACTGTAGGGCGTGTCGCCGTGCCAGACGTCAACCTCTACGCCCACATCCTTGAGGAGCTCAAATCCTCTAATACCTATGTCTCTGTTCAAAGCCCTTAAAGGAGTTATGTACAGTGCCCTGAGCCTACCATACATGTTATTCTCGATAATCTTTGCGGCCACTGGCAACAGAGCAGCTTCCGTCTTTCCAGAGCCTGTCGGTGCCATTACTAATGCGTTAAAGCCTTTGAGGATGACTGGTATGGCTAGCTCTTGGATGCGTGTAGGCCTTTCAATTCCCCTTTTCCTAAGGGCGTCCCTCAGCCTCTTAGGTAGTAGCTCGAACGCCATTGCCTCCCCTCTACGTTACCAAAAGCCTTATCAGCACTTCCAGACGACCTTATCCCCCTCTAAGGACACTAGGGGCTCGGCCCTCCCTTCTGCTATGAGGCTCTGAAGTAGGTTCGGATTTATTGCATAAACGTACGCATCCACGTCCTTGCCTATGTCTAACCTCCTCACCTTGATTTTCGTCCTTATGTAGTCCCCCTCCGGGACTCCTTCGTAGAAGTCCAGCCTTTCCAGCACGTCAGGAGGAACTAAATAGAGTTCGCCTATCACGTAATGTTCTCCTCCGTTAAGGAGGAGGGCTGGGTAACGGTCTCCATAAGGGGAAGTTATTGCGTAAAGCGTGTGACGCTCAGACGTTATTGCCCTCGAAACAAACATCGAACCTTTCATTAAGTCGTGGGCCGGACATCCTTTCATCAGCGTACCGTAAACAAATAAGTACTCTTGATCCTCGACCACGACGAGCCCCCAGCCCTCTGCTCCCTCTGCCTAATCAGCACAAGCCCAACAACCTCTCCGTCGAACACAAAAGCTCATATGCTACGGTCCATGCCTTTAGGGGAACTCCACCCATCACGCTATACGCTTTAGCAGCCTTCCTTAAGGTGGACCTCTCGAAATCTCCCCTGGGGAAGAGGCCTATCCCAACGGGCAAGCCCTCGTCCAAAGCCTCCTTAGCGACCCTCTCGAACGTCGCCGGTTCGCCCTTTTCCCAGAAGAGTATTATCTTGCCGTGTTCCTTAACGAAATCCGAGAGGCTGTCGTAGGCCTTCCACATGAGGGGCTCTCCTTCCAAGGGCACTCTTTCGTGCTCCAACAGTTGAGCCATTATTTGCTTAAAGGCGTCGAAGTGCTTTGGCAACCTCTCGTCATTCCTCACGGCAAAGACTCTGCCATCTATCACGTGAACGTACAGCTCCAAGTGACCCTTCATGTTTAGGATGGAGTCTAACATCAATAACATTACGAAGTGAACTATGTCGGGTCTTCCCCTCTTCCACTTCCGGCTGTACTTGCTTAGGTAATGGTAATGGTAACGCTTGTCTATCAGAGGGCCGTACTTCCAGCCCTTAGGAGCCAACTCTAACGGCGCTTCCAACAGTATTACCTTAAGCTTCCGCAAGGCCCTTGTCCCTCAGTATGTTGAAGAGCTTCTCCGGATCCTTGGAATATATCCTATAGCTCTGCTGCCCGTCCCTCTTAGCAATTAAGTCGACGGCGCTACTCTCCTTGACCAGCCTTATTTCGTAATCCCTCAAGGGGAAGGCTATGCTTCCGAAGGGCTTTATTTGAATGCCCTTGTCCGTCACCTTGTATTGGAAGACCGGTTTGAGCACGTCCTTTGACATACTCATCATTTTCTTGCTTAGCAAGTAGTTCATAACGCTGTAGCTTTCGAAGTAAGCGAATATTGCTATAAACCTTATCCACGGGTTTGGTATGTGTCCTATGAGGGGCCACAAGGTTAAGCCTAACCCTATGAGCACGAGTAAAGGTATCATACCTAGCATGTTCTGCTTCATTTGAGCCTTCATTATTTCGTCTCCTTGAGGGTCCTTATCGAACAGCTCTCTAGCATCCTCAACCATTATTACCTTCCCGCCGCTAGGAGCCCTCATTTGCTTGATCTGCTTCGACATGTACTTTATCATTATTGCTGGCATTATAATGAAGTAGGCTATGAGTAAGTAGCCATAGTACTGTGGAAAGAACGATATTACAGCTGCGAAGACGGTAGTGCTCAACAAGGAGATTAATAGCGTCTTCTTGCTCGCATATATGCTCTCCAAAGCTTCGAACCCCACGGGACCACTGGACGTCCTTAAAAATAGGATCATTAGGCCTCTAAGATCCCTAGTCCCTTGAGACTCTCTATCATGTCGTAGTAAGCCTTTATCCTTGCCTTGTTCTTGGCATCCTTCGGTCCGGGGTTCTTCATGTAGAATGCGTTTACGTCATAGAACGTCCCCTTAACACCCTTCTCTACTAAGGCCTTGGATATCCTGACCAAGTCAACCGCTAAGCCGGCCAGAGCCGGAGAGTCATTTATCCTCATGTTTATTATTAGTTCATCGACTAACCCATTGAACGTTATCCACTCTATGTCCATTGCAACGAATTTCCTGTCTCCTAAGGGTTCCACGTAGCCGGTAGGCTTGATGTAGTGGGGGGCGTCGTAGCCCAGTATGTCCTCTACGACGGAGGACTTGGTCTTTTCTTTCATCAAGTTCCTCTCCGGTATCGTAAGCGCTAGGAAGTCCGTGTTGCCGCCAATGTTGAACTGAACTATGTACTTCACCTTCCTGTTCCTCTCAGCCAAATGCTCCAAAATATCAGCGGTCAGAGGCGTAGCTCCGGTTGCGCCGTCGTCGCCTAACACCAAGGAGTTAGCTTCCTCATAAAGCTTCACGAAGGCCGGGTCATTGGCCAAGGGAGTGGGTATTAGGTTTATGAACGCTACTGGCTTGCCCATCTTCTTGGAGGCCAAATAGGTAGCGTAAGCGTAGGCTTGGGCCGCGCTGACGTTCCCCTTCTCTATGGCCTCTCTCAAAGCGTCTATGCTTTCAAAGGGGGTTGCCGGTTCGGTAGAAATTATGTTCAATACAACATCTACGTCTGCTCCGCTCAACTCCTCCGCTATTTCCTCGACGGCCTCCTTCAACCCCTTCTCTTGATCCCTCCCCCTTATAGGGAACATCTTGTCGAGGCCTTGGGATGAGTTGGCCAACACCCCTTCCCTTATCTTGATCTCCGGGACCTCGTCGGGGACTGGTACCACGGGCTCCAGAGCCTCCTTCACGGCTTCCTTGAGGCTCTTTCCTACCTTCCTCTGGTCCACGTCATAGCTTAGCACTACCTCTTGGTCGTTCCAAGAGTAGGGGAGCTTGTACTTAGCTAATGGCACTCCATAAGGCTCTATTTCTCCCTTCTTTAATCGATATAGGCCGGCCACGTAGTGGGCCGCCACTAGCCCTTGTCCGAAGATCGCTACCTTGATCACGGCCGTGCGCCCTCTGGGCATGAGATCATGGCAGTAATTAATGTGTGTCTTATTGGTGAATCCTTAGAGCGCATTCGGTAGCTCCAAATTAATGCATTCCCCTTCGAAGCATACGTTAAACATCTTGTCTATGCTCACAGAGCCGAACTCGGAGACCTTTTGATATCTCCCCTCTCTAAGGTACGTCTCAATCCCTATGAAGAGTTCATTGCTGAAGTCCAATGTCGCCAAAGGTTCCTTTAAGGAGAAATAAGCCGTTGCTAAGGAAGCTAGGCCAAAGAACGAAATGTAATATAGAGGCAAGCCCTCGCCGTAAGGGCTGGTCACCTCAACTATTCCTCTAACTCCACCAGGACCCACCTCGCAGCCCAGCAGCTCTCTGAGCTTTTCGTGTAAGGAGTGCTTGACCGGGGAAGTCAAGGCAAAGCCCAAGGAGGCCCCCAACGAAGTCGAGAACATTATCCTTTTTGCTTCATCACCCATATACATTAAGAAGTGCTTTGTTATCAAAGCCTCCCTATATATAGAGGAGAAGAGGTCCTCGCCAACCTTAGCCCAAGACCACCTCCACCTAGAGGAGGCCATTCGGTATAGGAAAGGGACGAAGGCAGAAGCCCTAGTAACCGAGAGGCAAGGTTCTTCCAAGGCCTCTTCCGACATTATCTTTACTCTGAATCCCCTTTCTATCATCCAACTCATAGTTTTCCTCTTGAGGTCCGAAGCTATTCTGACGAACTGTTCAACGGAATCTTGGTATTCCGCGAGCACTGCCCTTACCGAACCGCTAATCGGTCGTGCCTTGAAATAGCTTCGACTGTATGTAACAAAGGGTTTTAGCTAAGGCCTTCTCCTCGGAGAGGGAGCGCTCGTGGAGGTAGTCGTAATCGGTGGCGGAGCTGCTGGGATGAGCGCTGCCTCTAGGGTGAAAAGACTACACAAGGACTGGACGGTAAGGGTGTTCGAGGCTTCTGGATACGTCTCATATGCTCCATGTGGCTTGCCATATTTCCTCGTAGGAAAGGTTAAGGAACCCGAAGAGTTGACCTACTACCCAATAGAAGTATTCAAGGAGAAGAGGGGTATAGATGTACACATCCATGCAGTGGTTACGGAAATAGACACTAAAAACAAGACTGTGAAGGTGAAGGAAGGCGGGGAGGTAAAGGAGTACAAATGGGACAAACTCATAATAGCAACTGGAGCTAAGGAAAAGAAGCTGGGCATTGAAGGAGAAGACTTGAAGGGAGTTATAAGGCTCCACACTGTAGAGAGCGGCATAGAGGGCAGAGAGATATTGAAGAACACTAAGAAGGTCGCCGTCGTCGGCGCGGGCTTCACTGGAACCGAGGTAGCGGCTGAGCTAGCGGAGGCAGGCTACGAGGTTCACTTGATAGTTAGGTCTAGGGTGTTTAGGAAGAGCTTCGACGAGGATATGAGTAACTTGATAGAGGAGCACTTGAATAAGATGGGTATAAAGCTCCACAAGGGTGTAACGGTAACTAGGATATTGGGCAAAGAAAAGGTAGAAGGAATTGAGCTAAGCGACGGCACGAAGTTGGACGTTGGGGCCGTGGTCATGGCCGTGGGCGTAGAACCTAATTCGGGTCTGGTAGAGAAGGCCGGAATAAAACTAGGACCTCATAAAGGCATTGAGGTTAATGAGTACATGGAGACTTCCGAACCGGACGTTTACGCTGCCGGCGACGTAGCCGAGATGTGGTTCTACCACACCGGCGACAAGTGTTGGTGCCCCTTCGCTCCTCCGGCAAACAAGATGGGCTTAGTAGCCGGCCTGAGCGCTTCCGGCAAGAGGGTTTCCTTCCCCGGGGTCGGTTGTACTGGAATAACTAAGTTAGGAGATTTAGAGGTGGCTAGGACTGGCATGACCGAGGAAGAGGCGAAGGCTTTGGGTTATAAAGTAATAAGTAATACAATAAAGGCTAGGACGAGGGCCCACTATTATCCGGGCTCCAAGTTCACTCATGTAAAGCTAATCGTCAAGGAGGATGACGGAATGATCTTAGGGGCACAGATAGTTGGTCCAGAAGGAGTTAAGGGTAGAATAGATACAGTAGCAGCCATAATGGAGAAGAAGGGTACTGTTAGGGACCTATTCTTCTCCGACTTGAGCTACGTGCCACCATTGGCTCCAGTCTGGGACCCCTTGGTCACGGCTGCGAGGACCCTTTACAAGGACTTAAGGTAACCTTCTTTATCTTAAAGAACATTTGTATTACGCAGTAGGATCCCCAAATATTACTCAAGATCCTCGCCACAACATTGTATGCACTTTTTCGGCGAGGTGCACACATCTAACAATTTAGGTCTCGTAATCCATCACGTTATTAAAAGATTATAAAAGATTATAAGTCCCTTGTTACAGTGGGGCACCGTCCTTCACTCAAGACTTCTGCACGACAAAATACGAGCCTCACTTTTAACCGTTCCCTCGGCTCCATAACACGAGAGTGAGAAGATGAAGGCCATAAGGAAGGGAGTTTCTCCCGTAGTAGCGACCCTACTGCTAATACTCATCGCCGTCGCCGCCGCTGTGCTACTATACACTTGGGTAAGCGGTATGAGCGCTAACGTCGCCGGCAGCAAGGTCACTGGCAAGACCCTCAGCCTAATACAAGCCACTTGGGCCGGCACCTACCAAATTGACAACGGCGACCAACACCCCGACACCATTGCCTACGACAAGGGCATAGTACTAATAGCTAGCTTCCAAGCTCCCGCCGCTGCCGTCGGTAGGCAGCAAGCCGGCTACGGCCAAGTAACTATCGACAACGTAA
>WAOJ01000093.1 GCA_015521275.1 Desulfurococcales archaeon
GATTTGAACCCACGCAGGCCTACGCCATCGGGTCCTGAGCCCGACCCCTTTGGCCAGGCTCGGGCACCCCGGCTCCGCCGGACGGTTCACTAAGTAGCTTATAAATTTAGGTGACTCAGATGCTTAAATGATGACGAATAGGATAAAATGTTGTATATGCCGTACAATGAGTGAGTGATGACCTTATGGAGTTTCGCGCCCTCAGAGTTGACCTAAGTGGTATGAAGTTCAAAGAAGACATCATAGACGAAAAGACTATCAGAAGGTTCCTCGGCGGTAGGGGTCTTGGGGCGTACCTCGCCCTTAAGGAAATACCCAAGGACGCTAACCCCCTAGGCCCGGAGAACAAGCTCTACATCTTGAGTGGCCCCGTGACAGGGACTGCCGAAGGGTTTGAAGCTGGAAGGACTCACTTCGTAGCCAAGTCTCCCCTCACCGGCCTTATAGGAGAAAGTAACATGGGCGGTCGTTTCGCCCCGTGGATGAGAAAGTCCGGTTACGACCTAATCATACTTGAAGGGAAGGCTCCGGAGCCCGTTTGGATAAGCGTAGTTAACGGCGAGCCCGAGTTTCACAGCGCCAAGGAATTATGGGGAAGGGGTACTCACTACACAGAGAAGAAGATCAGGGAGGCTATGAAGAGTCCCAAGGAGGGTGCAGTAATCGCAATAGGTCCGGCAGGAGAGAATTTCGTAAAGTTTGCATCCATAATTCATGCCGGCGGTAGGGCGGCGGGAAGGACTGGATTAGGCGCGGTCATGGGTTCCAAAAATGTAAAAGCGATCTTTGTGAAGGGTGATAGAGAGATCCCCATAGCTGATAAGGAAAGGTTCATGAAAGGCGTAAAACACCTCAAGGAGAAGATAGGTTCCCACCCGGTCCGCGACTCATTGAACAAGTACGGTACAGCCGTCCTCGTAAACATAATAAACCAAATAGGTGCACTACCCACCAAGAACTGGAGGAAAGGGACCTTCGAGAAAGCCGAAGAGATAAGCGGTGAGAGACTCGCCGAAAAGTACTTGGTCAAGACGAGGGGGTGCTGGGGATGTCAAATAGAATGCGGACGCTTAGTGAAGACTGAAAGCCCTCAGTGGGGCGTGCCTCCCGGATCCAAAGGACCCGAGTATGAGACCATATTCGCCTTAGGTTCTAACTTGGAGAACTCTAACTTGGAATCCATAATAAGGCTCAACCACATCCTAAACGACCTAGGAATGGATACTATAAGCTTCGGAAATACGGTAGCAGTACTAATGGAGTTATTTGAGAGAATGAACGAGTTACCCGAAGATAAGAGGTTGGAACTGGAGAAGTTGTTAGACGGACTGAGACCAATATGGGGAGAGCCGTGGCCCGTGGTCGAGTTAGCATACAAGACAGCCATGAGAGATGGAATAGGCAACGTACTAGCAGAGGGCGCCGTCGCACTTGCTAAGAGTTTCGGTTGTGACTGTGTAGCCCATGCCAGAGGAATGGAGTTACCTGCTTATGATCCCAGGGCGATAAAGGCGATGGCCTTGGCTTACGCGACCGCCAACAGGGGAGGCTGTCACCTAAGGGCTTATGCTGTTAGCTTCGAAGTGTTGGGCATACCAGTAAAGACTGACCCCTTAGAGGTCAACACGGAAAAGGCTAAAATGGTGAAGGAGCAACAAGACTTCTTCGCCTCCATCGATAGCATGATAGTATGTAAATTCAATACCTTCATGACACCGAACCCGGAGGATTACGTCGACTTGTTAGCGGGAGCTACGGGTTGGGACATAACTGCCGAAGACATAATGGAGATTGGAGAAAGGATATACAACGTGGAGAGGCTATTCAACGTAAGGGAAGGGGATCCGGGAGATGACTTGAGCAAGAGGGTTAAGGAGGAGCCACTACCCGACGGTCCCGCCAAGGGTCACACTGCCAAGGAGGCATTAGAGAAGATGCTCCCCGCCTACTACGAGGCGCGTGGCTGGGAGAACGGAAAGCCTACAAAGGAGACCTTGAAGAGGTTGGGTCTCGAGGAGTTCATGTATATAATATAATCGTTTTTTAAGCCCCCTTGTTACCCCTCGCGGGGGATCAGGGTAGATGTCTTACGGAGGCGTCTATGGAGTAAACGCTCAAGGTCATAAGGGATGGACAACCGTAAGGTGTGCCATACATGCAAGATATGTTGACGTAAGCAAGGAGCCCGTCTACAAGTGCCCCAAGTGTACGCCGAAGTATAATGTCTACTTCTGTGCAGACGAATACAAGGAACTGGGCGGTAAGTGTCCTTATTGTCACAGCAAGCTGGTTCCCGTAATCACGCCAGAGAGCTAAAAGGGACTGGCCTATGAAAAGCTATGTATGTGGTTTTTGGAGAGTAATAATAATTGAAGGGAACGACTGTAATCTGGTCCTTATAGATACATATTCCAAGGAAGTTGAAGGAAATAAAGTGATAGAAACTCCAGAGGTCAGCGTGTTACAAAGCAACGACGCTATAGGAATATCCGTAGGGAACATAAAAGAAACCATCTACGAAATGAGATGCGTAGACGAGCCAAATGTCGAGGAAGTGCTGAGCTACGTGAAGGAGAAATATGGTGTCCGTGAGGGGTGTATAGAAGAGTGATATGTGAAGTACTTTGCTTCCTTTCTCTAGCCATCTCCTTCTACGCATTAAGTAAAAAGGAAGTTGAAATAAAAGTCGTTGATGTGAAGCTAAAAAAGGAGAGAAAGAAAGAAAGGAAACGCTACATCCTTATTCAAGTAATAGCGGAGGATCCTCAAAAGGTTAATGAGGTCTGCTTGGATAACTTTGTAAAAGAGGCAATCAAAGAGGTCTACGGTCTAGTAGGTCTAGCCCTATCGAAACCAAAGGTAGTGTACCTAGACCTAGCGACTAAGATGGCAATTGTGAGGACGACCCTAGAGGGAGTTAAGCCCCTTGCGTCGGCTCTTCTCAAAAAAGAGGTAGGGTGCGGGACTCGTCTACGCTTGGTCCCTTTGAGGGCCTTTGGTACTTTCGCCAGCGCTCGAGAGAGGATACCCGAGTTCAACAAGAGCCTTGAACATCCTTAGTAACTCCTCAACACGTTTCATTCCTTCGTATGTTATGTTCACCACAACCCTTGAACCACTCGCTTGGGGCAAGACGCGTCTTATCGTAACGAGACCTTCTCTTTCCAGTTTCTCCAAATGTCCCCACGCGTTTCCAGGGCTTAGGCCAAGTTCTTTATACAACTCCTTAAACGTGACTTCACCTTTTGCAGCTAAGTACAACAGTATCGCTATTCGCGTGAAGTGCATTTTATTCCTAGCTATTTCCTTCAATATGTTCTTTTCCACTTCCACATTCCTCAGCCTCCGAGAGAATTGATATTGCCTCGAGAATTGCTGAAACTGTGTAGGACGCTGGCTCTGCGGCCAGCGCCCTAGGGAGGGGCAACGTTAGGGATATAAGAGTTAGGCTCAAGAGAGATACACCACTAACAAGTTCGTGCTCTAACTTGCTCTTACGGTAATGAATTATCTTTGCAAGTGAAACCATCAAGAAGGGTGCCGCGAGGACCAACTGAGGGGCATTCACTACATTGTAAACAAATAATATCAGTAGCAGCGCTATCGTAGTCACGAAGAGGTCCAGACTGAGCGCTTCGTCCCCTATAACGCGCGTATCAAGCGTGTACTTGAACGTCTTCTTAGCAGCTATACTAATCAAGTAGCCAGTCGTTAGCATCATAAGTAAGATTCCAAAAGTCGTCATCATTATTGATATATGTAGGAGTAGGTCAGAAAGAAAAAGTACGGCTATCGACGTTACTGCACCGGATGCAGCCATCACCATTGACTTTATTGCGGATGCTATGAACTTCCTCCTACATAAAGATATTTCTTGAACTACCGCTAAGCTCCTAGCAAACGAGGTTTCTTCATCACTCATGTCAGCAACCTCCTCAACGGCCCCATAGGTACTTCAAAATCTAGGAGTCTTATTGCCACTATTTCCATGGCGCTAAATGTTCTTTCAATGAGCTTACTTCCTCCTCTTTCGAACGTACGGAAACGGGGAGCTATAAAAACGGAAAGCGTTACGCCCAAGGCATATGCAACTGACGTTATAGGTTCGCCCAGCTTATTGGAAGCGACAGCATAGCCTAAGAACGGGGCTATTAGAACAACGCTATACCGGACGTCGCTCTTTGGTATGACCTGGTGTATCCTTACTACGGTGTAAAGGGCTAACGCGATCAACAGAGCCAAGTAAATATATGCCGCTTCCTTGCCCAAATACTTGGCAAGTATCCTAGCTGTGATTGGCATTTTGTTCACTTCGCCATTCAAAGCGTAGTTCTGAAGCAAGAGCCACTTGGGCATCAATATGTTTTTAATTGTGTTGGTTATTGCGTAGAACCATGCAACCAAGACCACACCTAGTGCAACTATATTGTTAAGTGGCTCTAGTCTCCCTTTGAAAGATGAACGGGGCTTGAGGAGGTATCCTACAACAAACATTACTATGGGCGCCACAATGACATAAGTCGAAACCGCTATTGACGCCAAGGCGGGCCACAAGGCTACGAAGCGCAGAAGACATCCTAAGGTTGTTTTACACCCTCTTCTAAACTCCACACGCGCTAGCTTCAGCTTTTTGATTACTCTTTGAAGGTAAAGCAATCGCTTTACGTCGCTAACCCACGATAGCAGTATAAAAGCCAATGAAACCAAGAACGCTACTATAAACGTTATGGGACCCATTATGGCTGCTATCCATAACAATATTATGCTCAGAAACAAGGTCAAGTTCTTATTCTTCCCCTTCTCTACCAACCCTTTCAAGGCAGCAATGTAAACGTAAGACAAAATCAATGCTACTGGTAACATCGATGTTGTCAACAGCTCTACGATCAGACCTATCATCCCTTCATGCCTAACTTTGGGATCAGCTGCGGGTCTATTACATCATCGCCCTTAAGGGCTCAGCTCCCGGATTCAACATCATATCGACAAGCAGCGCCTTACTTCCTCCATTAAGTCTAGGACTTGTTGTTCGGATACTAAGTCCTCCGGCGTCATGTTATCCTTGGGGAAGAGGTTCTCTAAGTACTCCTTGGGACAACAAGCTAAGGGAGCCTTATTCCCCTTGCACTTACATAAGTGTAAGGCATGGCACAGTAGCATTAATGCTTGGGCATATCTACCCATGTTGTTGAGTATCTCGGCGGTCCAAAAGAATTCCTCGGCGCTCTTGATCCATGGATCACTCAATCTTTAATCACCACCGTGGAGTATGTATACCTTTATATTATTTTAATCAATTGTCCGAGGGCTGTGAGGGTAAAGGTATGTACAGAAGCTATGCACTTGGCTCGCAGCCACGCTGGCTTTCCAAATACATCTCCTCCTTAAACTTTGACGTTGAGATTTGTCCCTATGTAATAGACATCCTCAAAGTTCACGTTATTCAACTCTCGAAGCTAGGCAAGCTAAATGAGGAAGACGTAAGAACGCTTCATAACCTACTCGACCAGTTCGATTGTAACAATATTATTGATGGATACTATGAAGATATCCATGAAGCGATTGAATACTTTCTAATTAGTAGGAACGAAAAGGCTAAGTGGATAAACTTAGGTAAGAGTAGGAACGATCAAGTAGCGACCGCAATAAGAATGAGGATGAAAGAAGATATAATTGAAAATATAAAGGTTATAAGGGATTTAGTACTGGCCCTCGTATCTAAGGCTTTACCGCACCTAGACACACCCTTTCCCACTTTCACCCACCTACAACCGGCTCAGCCAACCACCTTCGGTCATTACCTTCTCTCTTTTGCAGAGGAGATACTTGATTTGATCGAATTACTCATTGATACGTATGAAGTAGTTGATAAGTGTCCCATGGGTTCTGCAGCTGCTACCGGTTCGACTGTGCCTATAGATCGTAACGAGTACTGCAAGATGCTCTGTTTTAGAGACGTTGCGTTAAACACACTCTACGCAACCAGCACTAGGTCCTTCATACTGTCATACCTTTCGTCGCTCATGGTTCTATCACTACCAATCTTAAGGTTCATAGAGGATATGTTTTTCTTATGTACACCATTAATTGGAATAATAATCGTGCCAAACGACCACGCCGGTACGTCTTCAATAATGCCGCACAAAAGAAATCCCTCAACCCTAGAGGTGGCTAGAGCTGAACTCTCAAAGCTCCTAGGCGCGTTGGCAGCGTCGTATGCGTTACTTAAGGGTTTACCGTCTGGGTATGTATTGGACTACCAACAGTTAACGCCCCTCGTGTGGGATTCTGGCAAAACGTTTAGGTTAGCTATAACCGTAGTCACAGACTTCATAGAAAAGGTAGAATTAAATTACAAAGCCGTGCGGAGGGCCTTTGAGTATCCGTTACTGGCAGCAGACGTAGCCGAATACCTCTCAATCGAGAAAGATATTCCTTTCAGAGACGCTTATGCAATGGTAGCTAAAGTAGCTAAGAACACATACAATATGAAAGAGATAGCGGAAAGAGTCTTAGGCGAAGAAGCGGAGAGCGTGCTCGAAGATCCCATTTCAAAGCGTAAAAGCATAGGGGCGCCGGGAAACCCATACCCCATAATAGATAAGATAAAGAAGACACTAGTCAACCTAAACCACTTCCTCGAGGACAAGCTAAAGGACGTGAATTGTAGTCCCTAACATGCTTTCAATTCTTAAAGATTTCTTCGGCCACTACAACCGGTGCGATTCAAATGGCAACAAAGGAAGTTCGTCTCAGAGTCGCTGAGGCCAAGCAAAGGGACGTAGGCAGGAAGATCGCAAGGATAAGTAGGAAAGTGATGAGGGAGCTGGACCTAGTAACTGGCGACTTCGTGGAAGTAGAAGGACCCAAGGGTAGTGTAATACTCCAAGTGTGGCCCGCCTACAGCGGTGACGAAGACAAGAACATAATAAGGATAGATGGACATGCCAGGAGTCAGATAGGTGTCAGCATAGGTGACTACGTAACCGTTAGGAAAGCCAAGGTAGAGGAAGGAACCAAGGTAGTACTGGCCCCAACCGAACCCATCGAGTTTGGCCCCGACTTCGAGCAGTACGTTAAGAGGATACTGTTGGGCAAGCCTTTAATGAGGGGAGAGAAGGTAATAGTGCCCTTCTTTGGAACTACAATCGACCTAGTGGTCGTCAGCACTCAACCGGGCCCGAGGGTCTATGTAACCGAGAACACTGAAGTAACCATAAGCAAGAAGCCTGTAAAGGAAGAGGCTATCAAGGGCGTCCCCAAGGTTACTTGGGAAGACATAGGCGACTTAGAAGAAGCCAAGGAGAGGTTGAGGGAGATAGTAGAGCTACCAATGAAACACCCAGAGATCTTCCGCCACCTAGGAATCGAGCCCCCGAAGGGCGTTCTGCTCTACGGTCCCCCCGGAACCGGCAAAACGATGCTAGCTAAGGCACTGGCCAACGAAATAGGAGCATACTTCATAGCCATAAACGGTCCCGAAATAATGAGCAAGTATTACGGAGAGAGCGAGCAGAGGTTAAGGGAGATCTTCGAGGAGGCTAGGAAGAACGCCCCCAGCATAATCTTCATTGACGAAATAGACGCCATAGCCCCCAAGAGGGAGGAAGTGACCGGAGAGGTGGAGAAGAGGGTAGTCGCTCAGCTCTTGACCTTGATGGACGGCTTGCAAGAAAGGGGAAGAGTAGTAGTAATTGGAGCCACGAACAGGCCGGACGCCATAGACCCAGCTTTGAGGAGGCCCGGAAGGTTCGACAGAGAGATAGAGATACCGCCTCCGGATAAGAGAGCTAGAAAGGCTATACTGGAAGTACACACTAGGAACGTACCTCTAGCAGAGGACGTGGACTTAGACAAGATAGCCGAAATGACCCACGGTTACACCGGAGCAGACCTAGCGGCCTTGGTAAAGGAAGCGGCAATGAACGCTCTGAGGAGATTCTTTAAGGAGAAGGGGATTGACCTAACTAAGGTAGAGAAGATACCGGCTAGCGAATTGGAGAACCTAAAGGTATCGTTTAAGGACTTCTTGGCAGCAATGAAAGTAGTCCAACCAACCTTAATGAGAGAGGTCTACATAGAGGTGCCGGAGGTCCACTGGGAGGATATAGGCGGCCTAGAGGACGTGAAACAACAGCTTAAGGAAGCGGTAGTGTGGCCCATGAAGCACCCAGAGTTCTTCACAGAGATGGGCATTGAGCCTCCCAAGGGAATACTCCTCTTCGGCCCTCCGGGAACGGGTAAGACCTTGCTAGCGAAGGCAGCGGCTACGGAGAGTCAAGCGAACTTCATAGCCGTGAGAGGCCCGGAGATCTTGAGCAAGTGGGTGGGCGAGAGCGAGAAGGCGATAAGGGAGATATTTAGGAAGGCGAGACAAGCTGCGCCCACCATAATATTCTTCGACGAAATTGACTCGATTGCCTCTAGAAGAGGTAAGGACGTGAGTGGCGTCATAGACAGAATAGTGAACCAGCTGCTGACCGAGATGGACGGGATAGAGCCTCTTCAAAGAGTAACGGTAATCGCTGCGACTAACAGACCAGACTTGTTAGACCCAGCTCTACTGAGGCCCGGAAGGTTTGACAGACTGATCTACGTACCGCCTCCAGACAAGAAAGCAAGGCTAGAGATATTCAGGGTACACACCAGGAGAATGCCCTTGGCTGATGACGTAGACCTAGAGAAGCTGGCCGAGATGACCCAAGGTTATACCGGAGCCGACATAGCGGCTGTCTGTAGGGAAGCGGCACTAACAGCACTCAGAGAAAACATGAAGCCCGTGCCGGTACAAATGAAGCACTTCGAAAAGGCCTTGAAGGCCGTAAAGCCAAGCTTAAGGAGAGAGGACATAGCACGCTACGAGAGACTTGCGGAAGAAGTCAAGAGAAGCGCTATGTAGAGCCCCGCTTACAAGGCGGGTTATTAGGGTCATCAACCCTTATTTTCAGTTTCAAACACATGCCCGTCAGTTCAGAGTAAAATATACATTCGTGGCACGTCTTCGCCTCTTCAGGTTTCTTGAAACCTTTTCCGATGCTCCTAGGAACTTCATTCTTAGCGGTTGTAGCTCGAGTTCTTTCGGCCTTGGCTTCTACCTCCTTTTCCTCCTTTTGCTGCATCTTGGGGGCCATCTCCCTGTAGATTGGGCACTTATCCCAGTGTGTCGAGAAACACGGATAACGCAGAGGTGAGACCTTCTTATTAGCTAGCTTACAGAAGACGGCAAGACCTCTCCTCTCAGCGTAGGGGCACTCTGCCATCACTTATGCCCAATCTTTAGTCGGGGGAAAGAACCTTATAGGCTAACAACACCGGCTCACACTTTTTAATGTTCAAAGACTTAGCTGGGCGGTATTGAACCTTGATGAGGGCCGATCCAGTATCCATAATATTGGAAAGACTAAGGAAGGCTGGTTATCACATAGTAGGGAGTCACAGCGCAGTCAAGAAGTGCCACTGGACCCACGTAGCACTGACACAGAAGAGGTTTTGCTATAAGTGTAAGTTCTATGGAATAGCCTCACACAGATGTCTTCAGATGACTCCTACCGCCATATGGTGCTGGCTGAGGTGTTTACACTGCTGGAGGGCTGAACCCGGGGACTTGGGACTTGAGTGGGACGACACGAGGTTGCCGGTAGTCGACGACCCCGAGTTCATCGCAGAGAAAACCATAGAGGAGCAAAGGAAAATCATCAGTGGCTACAAGGGTCATCCGAAGGTCGATCCCAAGATGTTCGAAGAGGCTATGAATCCGAAACACGTAGCAATAAGCTTAAGCGGCGAGCCCACGCTCTATCCGAGGCTCAGTGAGCTAATAGAAGCTTACCATAAGAGGGGCATGACCACCTTCTTGGTGACTCACGGAGTAAGACCAGATGTCTTGGCAGAACTAGACCCAGAGCCGACTCAGCTCTATTTGAGCTTGGAGGCCTGGGACGAGAAGAGCTTTAATTACTTCAACAGGCCCGTCATGCCCGGTTTGTGGAACGCCGTACTTCAAAGCTTAGAAATCTTACCGAGCTTCAGCTCACCCACCGTAATTAGAATAACCTTGGTAAAGGGATTTAACGACAACGAAAAGGCTCTAAAGGGTTTAGCCAAGCTAGTAGAGAAAGGCTACCCGACCTACGTAGAGGTTAAGGCTTACATGAACGTTGGCTACTCCAGGTATAGACTAAGTAAAGAGAACATGCCCAAACACCAAGAGGTTAGGACTTTTGCGGAAAAGCTGGCGGAACTGATAGGTTATGAGGTGGTTGACGAGCAGAGGTCCTCCAGAGTGGTACTACTGAGTAGAATAGGCAAGCCGATAAGGGTAGGCGAAGGCTGTCCAGGAGGAAATGCCGGTGAAGACTTGCCGGAAGGCAGCGAGGCTGAGATCAGCGAGAAGGTCAAGTGAGGGCCTCCGCGTCACCCTCTGAGCACATTAAAGCGAGCTTTTCGCTCCAGCTCACCCACTCTTCATCGGCGTTTTGAAGGGATGCCAGGTGGTGCGGCGGCCGGGATTTGAACCCGGGATCACCGGCTTGGAAGGCCGGCATCCTAGTCCAGGCTAGACGACCGCCGCAGGGCTACCATGCTGAGGTCCTCTGATGCCCTAATAAACTTTACGGTACAAGCCTCTTCATATCCCTCGGGAAGGTTGAGGCAAGTCTTACGTTCTGAATTCCCGTCATGGGTACCATCA
>WAOJ01000094.1 GCA_015521275.1 Desulfurococcales archaeon
GGCTGACCCACTATTATGTTTTCAGTAACTCCCCTCAAGTGGTCCACCTCTCCGGCGACCGCCGCATCGACTAGCTGTTTCACGGTGACCTCGAAGGCCGCCCTAGCCAGCACGCTGGGCTTCGAGCCAGCTATTCCGTGCCTTCCAACTTGCCTTACCTCTCCGGTCCAAGTCATCGCGTCCGCCAATAGCATTATGTGCCTCACGTCCACGTCGAGACCTTGGTTCTCCAAAACGTCCATCATTTCGTTTATTATAGCTTGCCTAGCGGCTTCTATGCCCAGCACCTCCTCTATCTCCTTTATGTTGTCACTTATTGTCCTAGTGGAGTCAACCCCTTCAACCTTTAGGACTTCCTTCAAGTTCGAGCCGTCCGTAACTAATACGTACTCCTCTTCCCTCTGCTGCACTATAACCCTCTTTATGTCCTTTATTCCCTTTATCTTTGCGTTCAATACCTTATCCCTTACCTTCTGGAGCTCCAAGGAGCTGGAGTAGGCCTCCGGGTCCAGCTCGACTATTACAGTATACTCGTCCTCCGGGTCAGGCTTGGCAGTTCCCTTTATCCTGGCCTTGTTCAAGGCCTTAATTACGTCGTCCCTCGTTACTCCCTTATCCTCCATCATGTCCGGGTCCAAGTGTATTATTATTGCCGGCGTGTACCAATCTATCTCAATGCTTTCCGCGACGTTCTCTACCTTAGTCATCTCTATTTTCCTAGCTATTTCCAAAGCTTTCTCCTTGTCGTACTTGTACTCCTCTTCCAAGTATACGGTCATCGTAGGGGTGCTCGGGGTCTTCCTAGCGTCAACTATCTCTATTAGCCTGGGCAAGCCTAGAGTTACGTTTAGCTCCTTCACACCCGCGTAGTGGAAGGTCCTCAGCGTCATTTGCGTTGAAGGCTCTCCTATGCTCTGGGCAGCTACGGTACCTACCGCTTCTCCAGGCTCCACTTGGGCCCTTAGGTAATACCTAAAGCTCAAGTCTATTATCTTCTTCAACTCCTCCTCGCTCACCTCTGGCTTTTTGTCCAAGAGCTTCTCTATCCCCTCTTTCAGCTCCTTTATGAAGGCTGGCTTGCACCTTATGTTGTACTCCTCGTAGAGCTTCCTCTCCCACTCGTCTATGAGCTTGTTAGCGAGCTCGAGCTTCTCGATCATATTCTCACCTTCGTGACCTTTTCTATTACGTGAGCCACGTCCACGGACTTGCCGTGGACGCTCTTCATGGGGTCTACGCCGTCATCGCCGTAGACGGTTTCATATAGGTAACCGTGGGTGTCCCTAACGGCTCCGTCGTAGTCTACCCTTAGGTCTTGGAGCGCGTTTATGAGCCTCCTCTGCATGTAACCGGACTGGCTGGTCCTCACTGCTGTGTCCATTAGACCTTCCCTTCCACCCGCGGCGTGGAAGAAGACCTCTGTGGGCGTTAGGCCCTCGTAGAAGGAGTGCTTCACGAAGCCCCTTGCGTCCGGACTGATGTCTCCCCACTCGAAGTGGGGCAAGGTCCTCTTGCGGTAACCTCTGTTTATCCTTTCTCCCCTAACGGACTGCTGGCCCAGCAGAGCGGCCATCTGGGTTAGGTTCAGTATGTTTCCTCTTGCTCCTGCCTTAGCCATTATTACGGCGTTGTTCAACGGGCTTAGGTACTTGGCAGCTATCTCTCCGGCCTTGTCCCTCGCCTTGGCCAGTACGTCCATTATCAACAGCTCCAAGGTCTCCTCTAAGGTCCTTCCCGGCAAGGGCTCCAGCAAGCCGTTCTTGTACTCCTCTATTAGCTTCTCAACCTCCTCGTAAGCCTCTTTCAACACTTCCTCTATCTCCTTCTTCGCCTCCGGAGGTAGCCTCACGTCGTCGTACCTAGTGGTGAAGCCCCTCTTCTCTATGTATCTCAAGAACATCTTGAAGGCCTTGTCGTATATCTCCCTTGCCTTGGATGGTCCGTACTCGTAGGTCAACCAGTGCATCAAGCTCTTGGGCTGCTCGTGACCTATGGACTTCTTGTCCAGCACTCCCTCTACAAGCTCTCCGTCCCTCACCACGACGAAGGAGTCGTAGAAGCAGTACTCGTCCTCACACTTCAGCTCTCCCGTGCTTATGTTCGCCCTGCCAGAGTAGTTGAAGTCCTTGGGCAGGAAGACGGAGAATATTTGCTTTCCGGTCCAAGCCACCTTGGGGCTCAAGATCGCTGGCTCCGGCAACTCTCCCTCATAGCCAGTGGCTCCTAGGAGTTCTTGTACGTCCTCCTTGCTTAAGAGAGTGGCTACAGTAGTCAAGAGGTAAGCTCCGGAGATGTAGTCTTGCAAGCCTCCTATTATGGGCCCTCCGTACCTCGGGCTCAGTATGTGCTTCTCCACCAGCATCAGCTCTAAGGCTTCCGCCCTAGCCTCCTCCGTCTGAGGAACGTGCAAGTTCATCTCGTCTCCGTCGAAGTCCGCGTTGTAGGGGGGACATACCAAGGGACAAAGCCTGAATGTCCTGCCCGGTAGGACCTTTACCAAGTGGGCCATTATGCTCATCCTGTGCAGCGAGGGCTGACGGTTGAAGAGGACCACGTCGCCGTCCCTCAAGTGCCTCTCGACAGTCCAGCCGGGCTGGAGGCTGTCCGCTATGATCTTCCTGTCCTTGGCGAACCTGAGGTCTATCTTCCTACCGTCGGCCGTTATTACGTAGTTGGCTCCGGGCCACTTTTCCGGGCCGTTCAAGATGAGCTGCCTCATCTCCTCTATGTTCCAAGGGGTGACCTTGACTGGGACCGTTAAGGTCTTGGCGACCTCTATCGGTACGCCGACTTCGTTTATGGATATGTTGGGGTCGGGACTTATGACCGTCCTAGCCGAGAAGTCAACCCTCTTTCCGGATAGGTTAGAACGGAACCTTCCCTCCTTGCCCTTAAGCCTCTGGGCTAAGGTCCTAAGGGGCTTCCCGGACCTGTGCTTAGCTTGAGGTATTCCGGGGACCTCGTTGTCGAAGAAGGTGGTGACGTGGTATTGCAACAAGTCCCACAGGCTCTCTATCATTGCCTCGGAGGCGCCGCTGGCTATGTTCTCCTTGAGCTTTAGGTTTGTCCTCACTATGTCTGCTAGCTTGTGGGTCAAGTCGTCTTCCGACCTCAAGCCGTTTTCTAGCACTATGGAGGGCCTCACCGTTATTGGGGGAACGGGTAAGACGGTTAGGACTGCCCACTCCGGTCTAGCCTCCTTGGGGTCGAAGCCCAAGAGCTCTGCGTGGTGATCCGGTATGTTCTCTAGTCTAGACCTCACGTCCACCGGTGTTAATTGCTGTAGCTTGCCTTCCCTCTCCTCGACAAAGGAGTAGGGCTTCTCCAACCTTATCTTATATTGCTTCGCGCCGCAGTAGGGGCACTCCTCCGCCTTAGCCGCCTTCTTCCTAGCGTAGTTCACAACCCTCTTAGCCAAGAACGGATACTTCTCCTCGAGCTTCCTCTTGAGGGTTAAGAGCCTCTTTATCTCTCCCTCGGGGAGCTTTACCCTCCCACACTTCCAACAAGTGGCCCTTAGAGCGTCGTAGATGTGAGGTACAAACTCATAATGTATTACTGGCTTTGCCAGCTCTATGTAGCCGAAGTGACCCGGACAGCCTTGGAGGGTGTTCCCACAAGTGGGGCACCTCTGACCCGGGCTGGTGACTCCCATCCTCGGGTCCATTATTCCTCCTTCCACTGGTAAGCCCGCTTCGTCGTACGCTTGGTCTGTAACTATGGCTACTACGGCCATCTTCCTTATCTCTTCTGGAGATAATATTCCGAACTTTATCTCCTTGATTATCTTATCGGCTCGGGGCGTAAGCCTAAACCTCGAGGCCATAGTTTCGTGTCCGAGTGAAGGCTGAGGCGGAGGTTAATAATAAGTTTGGCGCAAAGAGACCCTATAATATATGGGCTTGATCGTATTTAAGTAAAGCGGTTTACGTGTGAACCTCACTCTAAGGCTCATAAGCCCTAGTATACACACGTATACGGGAAACTCGTTGGGAGCAGTCCTCTCTATAAGGATAAGGAGCGATCTGAAGGAGAAAATGAAGAAGTATAAGATAGATTGGAGGAAGGAGATAGAGCAGTTCATAGAGAATAGGATAAAGGAGCTGGAAGCCGAGGAGAAAAAGGAAAGGATAGAGACGCTTTTGGAAAGTGTGGAGGAAAAGGAGAGGGGCTTCGCCTCCTCGGTGATAAGGCTTGAGAGGGACTCTCTTTGACGCTTCCGCCTTGGCTGCGATAGCGTTAAAGGAAGAAGGATGGAAGAAGCTCCTTAACTTACTCCCTTCAAAGACCTTGGACTTAGCGTTTATAGAGAGCTATAACGTGGTGTGGAAGCATTCTAAGGTCCTAAGCGATCTGAACGAAAGGGAAGAAGCAATTGCATTAAAGGTCTTGGACGAGCTTGAAAGTTTGACGACCCAGTTACAAGCTAAGGAGTACTTGAAAAAGGCTTATGAAATAGCCAAGGCCTTTAGAATAACCATTTATGATTCCTTATACATAGCGGCTTGCGATGAGGAGGACTTGAAGCTAGTAACTAGGGACTCGAAGCAAGCCAAGGTCGCTGAGGAACTCGGGGTCGAGGTAATACTCATATAACTTTAAGGAGCATTGGCTTAAGGCAAACCTAAAACACCCTTCTACAAAACCCTTTCGGTGAAAGTGAATGAGGCTCGCGATGCCAAGGAAGAAGGCGAAGAAGGAGGAGGTCTACGACGTACTGATAATAGGGGCTGGTCCAGCCGGCCTAGCAGCCGCGCTTTACGCCGCTAGGTTAGGAATGAAAACCTTGGTCTTGGAGAAGGCATTGGGTCCGGGAGGTAGAATAGCTAACGCGCCATTGGTAGAGGACTACCCCGGTATAGAGAGGATAAAGGGAGACGAACTCGCCCAGAAGTTCTACAAACACGCGACCAAGTTCGGTGCAGAAGTGATCTTCCAAGAGGAGGTAGCAGACGTTGACTTCTCTGGGGATGTGAAGAAGGTCGTGAGCAGGAGGGGTAACGAGTACAAGGGCTATTCGGTAATAATTGCAACTGGACTATCGACCAAGGGCTTGGGAATTAAGGGCGAGAAGGAGTACTTCGGCAAGGGAGTCAGCTACTGCGTAGTGTGTGACGCGCCCTTCTTCAAGGGCCAGCCCATGGTCTTGGTTGGCTACGACGACCACGCTATGGAGGAGGCCGTCTACATGACATCTTTGGCAAGCAAGGTATACATAATAACACAAGGCAATAAGATAGAGGCCTCCGAATCGTTCATGAGCGTCTTGAGGAACAACCC